>CAZHVE010000057.1:0-14253 GCA_964535705.1 uncultured Flavobacterium sp. | reverse complement strand
GGAACGCCTTCGTTGAGTCGGATTTCGATAAAGTCAATCAGCAAAACCGAATTTCGAACCATAACACCCGCCAAAGCAATCATTCCGATGAAAGAAGTCGCTGTAAAATAGGCATTCAGTAACCAGTGTCCAAACACAATTCCGATTAACGAAAGAGGAATAGCCAACATCATCACCATAGGCGTTTTGAAGTTTTGGAACCAACCCACAATCAGCATATAAATAATCACGATTACAACCAAAAATGCTACACCCAAATCACGGAAAACTTCTAAGGTAATTTGCCATTCTCCATCCCATTTTACGGTAAAATCGCTTTCGTCCGTAGGTTGTTCCATATACAATTCGTTGACTTTGTATCCTTTTGGAACGTTCATCTTGGCCAGTTTTTCGTTCATTCCCAAAATCGCATACACAGGACTTTCCAATGCTCCGGCCATATCAGCGGTTACATAAACTACACGTTTTTGGTCTTTTCTGTAAATGGTCTTTTGTAATGTATCTTGAACCACTTTCACCAAATCACTCACAGGAATCATATTCCCCTGACTGCCTTTGATTTTCAGGTTTTGAATGTCCTGTAAACTCGTTTTGTCTTTGTCGTCAAGCGAAAGTACAATGCCCACATTGTCATTGGAATTTTCGTCATACAAATTCGAAACCGGATATTCTTTCAACAAATAAGTCAAATTTCCAACCACTTGTTGAGGTGCAATTCCGTTTAGCATTGCTTTTTCTTTATCCACTTCCAGTTTGTATTCCGTTTGATTATCTTCCACCATCCAATCGATATCCACAATATCAGAAGTGTTTTGCAAAATCGTTTTTACCTGATTCGCCACTTTGATTTGTTCTTTGTAATCAGGGCCATAAATCTCGGCCACCAAGGTTGATAAAACCGGTGGTCCTGGCGGAACTTCAATAATTTTCACGTTCGCACCATATTTCTTGGCAATCTTCTGGATATCTGGACGCATTTCCTTGGCGATGTCGTGACTTTGTAAATCACGTTCCTCTTTGTGCAACAAATTCACCTGAATATCCGCCATATTGCTGCCGCCACGCATATCGTAATGACGCACCAATCCGTTGAAAGTTATCGGAGCTGATGTGCCAATATAATTCTGGTAATTCACCACTTCGGGTTTTGTCGAAAGATATTGCGCAATTTCTTTGGTCACGGCTGTTGTGCGTTCCAATGTAGTTCCTTCGGGCATATCAATCACGACTTGAAATTCGTTTTTATTGTCGAAAGGCAGCATTTTCACGACCACCGATTTGGTAAAAAACATCAAAACCGAACCAAACAATAACACCACGGTCACTGCCAAAAGGATTCTTCTTTTCGAACTGCTTTCCAATAATGGGCGTTCCAATTTATTATAGATTTTATAAATAAAACTGGTTTCCATTCCTTCTTCGTATTTGTGCTCTTGCTCTTCTTTTTCTTGCAACAAATGGTACCCCAAATAAGGAGTCACGGTCAAAGCTACAAACAAGGATAACAACATCGCAATCGAAGCGCCAATCGGCATCGGACTCATATAAGGCCCCATCATTCCCGACACAAAAGCCATTGGCAGAATAGCTGCAATAACCGTAAACGTGGCCAAAATTGTTGGATTTCCTACTTCATTTATCGCATAAATCGCCGCTTGCTTGAACGGCAGTCGCTTCATCTTGAAATGCCTATGCATATTTTCGGCGATGATAATACTGTCATCGACGACGATTCCAACCACAAAAACTAGGGCAAAAAGAGTAATTCGATTTAGGGTATAACCCAATAAATAATAGGCAAACAAAGTCAAGGCAAACGTCAACGGAACAGAGAAAAATACCACCAATCCGCCTCTCCAACCCATTGCCAAAATCACCAAAATCGTAACGGCAATAATCGCAATACCTAAATGCAGCAACAACTCACCCACTTTGTGTGAAGCGGTTTCTCCATAATTTCTGGTTACTTCTACGTGAACATCATCTGGAATTAAATTTTTCTTTAAATGCTCTACTTTATCAATAATTTTAGCCGAAATTTTCATCGCATCCGCCCCTTTTACTTTCCCGATAGAAATCGTAACGGCTGGATATTCTGATTTGGCGGTTTTGAATTTTTCATTGGCTTTGCCATAGCCAAAAGACACATAACTTCTGGCTGTTGATGGCCCATCTTGCACTGTCGCCACTTGTTTTAAATAAACTGGCATATTTTTGTTTACGCTAACCACCAAGTTTTCGATATCTTCTGCATTCGATAAAAATTGTCCAGTGGTAACCAAATATTCTTGGTCATTTTGCACAAAACTTCCCGATTGCGAACTGCCGTTATTGGCCTGAATCATTTGCATAATGCCCAAAGCATCCACCCCATTTTCGGCCATTTTATCTTTGTCCAAAATCACTTTTAGTTCGCGGTTGCTGCCACCAATTTCTTTGGTAATCGCCACATCTTTCACTTTTTCAATCTCCGAAGTCACTTCTTCGGCAATTTGGCGCAATTGGAAATCATCTTGGGTTTCGCTCCAAAGCGTCAATCCCAACATAGGAACGTCGTCAATCGAACGAGTTTTTACCATTGGTTTATACACGCCTTTCGGAAACATATCTTCGTGTTTCGCCAATTCGTCATACAATTTAACATAGGAACGCTCCACGTCTTGACCAACATAAAATTGGACAATCAACATCGCCTGACCGTTCATCGCCATAGTGTGCACGTGCTCCACGCCTTTGATGTTCGAAATAATTTTCTCTAAAGGTTTTGCCACACGGCTTTCGACTTCCGTAGGACTCGCTCCTGGATAACCCACCATTACATCAGCCATCGGAACATTAATCTGCGGTTCTTCTTCCCTTGGGATCAGAAACGAACTGTACACACCAATAATCATCAAGGCTACCATCAACAAGATGGTTAGTTTCGAATTAATGAAAAAATTGGCTATTTTACCTGAAATACCTTCTTGCATAATATTTTTTGTTTAAAGTTTAAAGTTTCAGGTTGTACC
Source organism: uncultured Flavobacterium sp. (assembly GCA_964535705.1). GTDB lineage: Bacteria > Bacteroidota > Bacteroidia > Flavobacteriales > Flavobacteriaceae > Flavobacterium. Next base: position 11,242 of record CAZHVE010000057.1, on the reverse strand, counting down.
CAAAAACTGAACATTATTTTTTAATTACTGATAACTATGATTGACCACTTATTACTGAATACTAACCAAAGCTCCGTTATACAACTTCCCGTCAACCGAAACAATGTACTGCTCACTAGCTGATAAACCGGATAAAACTTCCACTTGATTGCCAAAAGTTTTTCCAATTCGCAACCATCTCAAGATGGCTACATTTCCTGTTCCAATGGTATAAATTCCTGTCAATTGTCCTTGTTTAACCAAAGCGGTTTCGGACACTAAAAACATTTCAGTTTTGGTTGGCTGAACTTTATTGGAAACCGGAAACTGAACGTTGACAAACATTCCTGACAATACAGACGAATCCGTTTTGTCTAAATTCACTTTAACCAAATATTGTCCGCCCGTATTCGTTGCCGACGAACTCACTTCACTCACTTTCCCTTTTAGATTGGCGTTGGATGATTTTACCAACACTTTCACGGCCATTCTTTTTTTAATGGCGGCAATATTGTTTTCCGAAACCATTGCGGTGACTTGTAATCTCGTTGCGCCTTCGACGCTTACCAATGGCATTCCCGGATTGGCCATATCACCTTCTTTCACAAAAGTATTGGTTACTGTTCCCGAAAAGGGAGCTGTAATATTCGAATACGAAAACTGGGAAATTACTTCGTTTCGCATTTGTTTCGCACCTTCCAAGCCAGCTTTTGCCATTTCGTATCGCGCTGTCATATCATCCAATTCTTTTTGGGAAGCCGACTGTTGTTTGAACAAATTCACAAAACGATCGTAGTCTTTTTTGGCATTATTATAACCCGCAGTTGCTTGCAGAATACTGGCATCTACTTGGGCTTTCTTGGCTTGCAAATCGCTGTTGTTGATGCTGACCAACAATTGCCCCGCTCCTACTTTTTGACCCACTTTCACGTGAATTTTAGTAACATAACCCATCATTCGGGTACTTAGATTGGCCGAGTTTTCGGCTTCAATTTTTCCGCTGGCAGTTATAAATCCGCCTTCGGTGTTTTCAGAAACTCCGCTTACTTTCACGGCAATGGTTGGTTCCTTGGTAATTGGTTCTTTTTTGTCTCCTCCACAAGAAGTCAATACAACTGTGGTAATTGAAAGGATGGCTATTATTTTTTTCATATTGTTTTTATTTTTTGTCTATTATCTTTCCGTCTATTATCTATTTTCTACTTCGTTAAAAACTGTAAATATTCCTGTGTAAAATCATATTCGAAAACCGCTTGCAATAACTGCAATTCTTTCTGAAACATTTGGATTTCCGCTTGCAATAAATCGGTGGTTTTTTCCAAACCTTGTGTGAAACGATTGCTTCTGATTCTGTAGGCTTCTTGCGATTGTTCCAAAGCTAATTTTTCTAGATTCACTTTGTTTTCGGAGTCTTTCAATTGACGATTGGTTTTGTTGAGTTCCAGTTGGCTTTGTGATTTGTACTGTTGGTTTTCCACTTCCGCTTTTTGATATTCAGTTTTGGCTTTTTCCATTTTTCCTATGGATTTATAACCATCAAAAACTTTCCAAGACAATTGAGCTCCCACCAAATACCCTTGGGCATTGGTTCCGAAAAGCGTATCATCATACATTTCGTAGCTTCCAAAAGCATTCAAGGTGGGTAGGAAATTCATCTTGCTCGATTGATACATTTTGGCATAGGCTTCGGAAGATTTATCCATCGCTAAGATATCTTTTCGGTTTCCCGAAAGTGTTGTATTATTACTTGAAATAGCAATCGTATTGTCTAACTCTTCTAATGGTTTATATACTTTATTGGTATTGTCTTCATTCAAAAGAAAAGCCAAGTAATCAGAAGCGTTTTGCACATTGCTTTTGGCATACTGTAATTGGTTTTTAATTTCGTTCACACGAACTTGCACCGACAGAACATCTGTTTTTTGAAGGATGCCCTGCTTGAAATAATTGGTAATTAGTTTCAAATTGGCATCGGCCGTGGCATTGGCTTTTTCCAAAACTTTTACGGCTTTGTAAGCCAATTGTAATTGCATATAGGATTTGTTGACTTCCAAAGCCAAATATTCTACCGTGCGTTCGGTTTGCAATTGAAAAGCTTCCATTTTGGACTTGGCGGCTTGACGTCCATACAAACCATCCACGTTAATAAGTGGTTGCAAAACCTCAATTTTGGTGGCGTAATTTTGAGTTGTCGCAGGATCATTTAACAAAGCGGGATTGAAATCCGAAGCCGTTAAAACCTCCTGATTTAATTTTGACCCAAAAGCCATCAAGGGATTGGTGGTTGAAATCGCGGTGTGCGATGCCGTAATGCTGGGGAAGAACAAGGCATTCGATTGTCGATAATCTGCTTGTGCCGATTTGAAAGTCTGGTCTGCAATTTTGATTTGCAGGTTCTTGTCTTTTGCTTTTTGCCAAATGTCTTTTTTGGAAATAGTCAAGGTATCCTGACCATAACCTAAAGTCGAAATGAAAATTGCTCCAACAAATAGTAGTAAATTTATTTTTCCCATAATTCATTTATCTGATTATTGGGCAAATATAGAATCACTAAAAAAGATGTTTAGTAACAAGTGTTACACAACATCACAAAATAATAAAACATCTCAAAAGAAGATGTTCTTGATTAATAATGCGGACTTATTTGTCATTTCGACCAATGGAGAAATCACATAAAGAGAGCGACTTATGTGAGTGAATAATTTGATTTAATTTGACAATTCTCTTCGTTCAGGTATCCTAAAATCTACACAAAAGACAAAAGAACTATGACAAAAAAAACATTTTTCTCAACTTCTAATTTCTCCAAACCACCATTTTGGTTTGTAATGGATTTTTCTCAAACCAAATTTTTTAATAGCGTGTTTTTCGATATGCGCAACCAAATCGGTAACGGAATCAGTCACAAAAAGCAGTTTCATATCTTCTGGACTGATGCTTTCGTGTTGGACCATCATATCAATGTGTTCGCACAAATCTTTATGGTATTCGGTGTCAAAAATCACGACAGGAAAACCTGCTATCATTTTGGTTTGAATTAGTGTTAGGGATTCAAAAAGTTCATCCAAGGTGCCTATACCTCCTGGCATTACAATAAAGGCAAAGGAATATTTTACGAGAATCACTTTCCGCACAAAAAAGTAGGGAATATAAATCCATTTGTGAAGATAGGGATTTGGATTTTGCTCCACGGGCAGCACAATATTGCATCCTACGGAATAGCCACCTGCTTCATAAGCGCCCTTATTGGCGGCTTCCATAATTCCAGGACCACCACCTGTCATTATGGTAAAACCCAATTTAGCCATTGCAGCACCAATCCTTTCTGCATCCTGATAATGATCCATTTCGGGACCAAAACGTGCCGAACCAAAAACCGTGACACAAGGCCCAATGAAGTGCATTTTACGAAAAGCTCGAATAAAGCTAAAGAACACTTTTAATACAAAAACCAATTCCCTAAAACGAGATAAAGGCCCTTGTACAAATTGAGATTCACTTTTGGAAAGTCTGTAATGTGGTGTCTTTTTCATGGCAACCATAAAATTACTAAATAGTTTTTTTATAAGTCCAAAATGCCCGTTTAATTATTAAGAGTATGACTTATTCTTTCTTCTGAAATTTGATAAACAATTCAGAATTGGCTCTTTTAAAAATAGAATTTTGACACAATTCAAGTTTTAAGAAATCGAAATGATCCTTAAAAAGTTGCTCATATTCGGCTTGGCTTCCTCCAAAAGGGGGACCGCCTTCAAAATTTTTATTAAATAATAATCCGGCTAATTTTCCGCCTTTGGATAAAAGTTGATGCGTTTTGAACACATACTGCTCCCGCATTGCGGATGGCAAAGCACAAAAAAAAGTTTGTTCGATAATCAAATCGTAATTCCCTTGATGGGCAAAGAAATCGCCCAAGACGATTATAATATTGGGATTTTTTTTGAATTTTTCCTGAAGATTCTTTACTAATGTTGGTGCGAAATCAATAACGGTAACATTGGTAAAATGATTTTTCAAGAGATATTCGGCTTCATAGCTATTGCCACAGCCAGGAATTAGAATGCTGATATTTTTGTCTTCTATAGTGTCGATATATGATTTTATGGGTGGAGAAACTTCGCCTAAATCCCAACCTGTAGTATTGGAAATGTATTGGGTATCCCAATATTCTTGATCCAAGATTTTTTTATCTAAAGACAAGGCGTTTTTTTCATTTTCCATAATATTCATTTTTATAATCTCCAATATTTTTTTCGTTTTCAGCAATCATTTTTTTCTGCTTGAAATAATTTAAAATCCCTATCATAAAAATTATAAAAGAACTAGTAAAAAAGAAAATTTCAATAGCAATACTGTTGGTCATATTCAACAAACTAGTTATGCTTAAGCCGGCGACAAAAAAATAAAGTGAGGTTCTCAAAAATGCCAAAAAGGTAGACTGATTGGCCAAAATTGTTCTTTGTAAAGCCAATCGTTCTCTTAAAATAAGGTCTTTATTTATTGGACTTTCTGTTTCCATTCTATTTTTATTACGGTTTTTTTGAGGTATTTATACAAAAAGGAAAATACAAAGGACAAAAACTTATAAAACTTGTGATTAAGAAAATGATGGCAAAAGCCCCTAAAACTATTGCGGTCGTTCCCCTAATTGTTTCCGTATAATACAAAACACCTATTACAAGAGCGATAAGAATACGGATAATTTTGTCTGTTGAACCCATGTTTTTTTTCATGATTTTGGAATTTAATTGGTTGAAAATATTAGGACTTTTTTGGTGATTTCACAAACATATTAAATACTAATCCGCCTATTAAAGCACCGTATAAAGTACTATTTAAAGGCTTTGATGTTATGGCACAAGTTCCAGAAGCGCAACCTACATAAAAATAGTATAGATAACCCGCAATGGCTCCAACGACTATTCCAATTCCTGTAATTAGTATTGCTTTCTTGGTCATCAGTTACTTTTTTCTACGATGGTTTTTATTATTTCATCCTTGGTCAAAACCCCTGACTGTCGCCACAATTGCTTTCCGTTTTGAAACAAAATCAGGGTGGGAACTCCACGAACTTGGTATTTCGAAGCCAATTCCTGGTTTTTATCTACATCAATTTTAAATATCGCGACACGCTCTCCCAAACTGTCTTTTACCTGTTTCAAAATAGGAGCTAGCATTTTACACGGACCACACCAGGTAGCGGAAAAATCAATCAACACCGGTTTTTCTGATTTGATAATATTTTCGAAACTATTGCTCATCTTTAAAGTTTTTATTGTTGGGAACTGCGCAACCATTTGGTCCACAACCCAAATTAAAAATCACCTGAAATACAAAAAACAAACCAAAAGCAATAAAAAACCACTCCTGAGTTGTATAGGCTTGAACAAACAAAAAAAGTGCAAATGCCAATCGTAGCCATCGCATGGAATGCCAATTTGTAAAAAGTAGTTGTTTCATATTATGTAAATTTTGATTTTTTAAGCAATCCTAACCGTCGGTCGGGAGGTACGGGTATAGCTTTTAATTATTTGGTGTTTGTATGCAACAAACCCATATTTAGTTTCGATTTCATCTTATTTCAATGTTGAAGGGCAAACATAATTTGTCGTTTTAATCTCCGTTTTTTTGATGGCATCAAATCCACCTATGACATTAATTACATTATGATACCCTCTTGCTTTTAATATGGAAGCTGCAATCATGGAACGATAGCCACCTGCACAATGCAAGTAAAACTCCTTTTCTTTTGGAAATTCGGCAATATGGTCATTGATGTAATCCAATGGTGTTGATGGAACGTCAACTATATGTTCGGCGGCATATTCCCCGTCTTTTCTAACGTCAAAAATCGAAACGTTTTCTTTCTCGTTAGTTGCCTTTTCCACAATTTTTTCTATGGTTTCAGCCGAAACAGAGCTCACAGTATCGTATTCCAACCCTGCGCTTTTCCAAGCATCGAATCCGCCTTTTAAATATCCCAAGGTGTTGTCATAACCCACCCTTGCCAATCGAAGAATGGTTTCCTCTTCCTTGCCCAATGGCGTTACCAAAAGTAAAGGTTGCTTGATATCTACTATTAACGCTCCGACCCAAGGCGCAAATCCACCGTCGATACCAATAAAAATAGATTTAGGAATGTGTCCTTTGGCATAATCATCTTGGTGACGAACATCCAAAATCAAGGCATCCGTTTCATTGGCAACCAACTCAAATGTCTTGGCATCATAAGCCACAGCATCTTTTATAATATCTTCCACATTTTCATACCCTTCCTTATTGAGTTTTACATTCATCGGGAAGTAAGCCGGAGGAGGCAATAAACCATCTGTTACTTCTTTGATAAATTCTTCTCTGGTCATAGTGGCACGAAGCGCATAATTCGTTTGTTTTTGCCCACCAATGGTACCTACAGTTTCGTTACTTAGGTTTTTCCCGCAAGCACTTCCAGCACCATGTGCAGGATAAACAACAACATCATCCGCCAAAGTCATTACTTTGTTTCGCAAACTATCGAATAAAATTCCTGCTAATTCCTCCTTTGTCATGTGAGCCGCTTTTTGGGCCAAATCTGGACGCCCAACATCACCTAAAAATATGGTGTCACCGCTAAAAAGGGCATAATCCTTTCCGTCTTTATCTTTCAAAAGATAGCAACTGCTTTCCATCGTATGTCCCGGGGTATGTAAAACGGTTATAGTAATTTCTCCCAATTGAAAAACCTCCCCATCGGTTGCAACATGAGCTAAAAAGCTAGGATTGGCAGTAGGTCCAAAGATTATCGAGGCACCTGTCTTCTCTGACAAAGTAACGTGGCCGCTTACAAAATCGGCATGAAAATGCGTTTCAAAAATATACTTGATTTTGGCATTATCCCTATTGGCCTTTTCAATATACGGTTGCACTTCCCGCAAAGGATCAATAATGGCGACTTCACCATTACTTTCAATGTAATAAGCGCCTTGTGCCAAACAACCCGTGTAAATTTGTTCTATTTTCATTTTCAAAGTGTATTTATACAGTAAATTTATTTAATTTTTCGATCAAAAACGGTATTAAAAGTTACATTTTAGGAAATTATTAAGACCAAAAAATTTCTTTGATGATAATGTAAATTCCCATGGCAAAAACAAACCAACCAAAACCCGTTTTAAGTTTCTCATCAGCTACTTTTTTAGAGATAAAATTTCCAATAAAAATACCTATTATTGATGCTAAAGTAAAGATAAACAACAACTTCCAATCAATGATTTGATCACCAAAAACATCCCCGGTAAAACCAATCAATGACTGCGAAGCCACTATAAACAGCGATGTTCCAACAGCCATTTTAATTGGTGTTTTGGCTAAAAATAAGAGGGTTGGAATGATTAGAAATCCGCCTCCCGCACCTACAAATCCGGATATTAAACCAATAAATATTCCTTGTGTCACTATTTTAAAATAATCCAGTTTTTCACCTTCAATAAATATAATTTTTTTTGAAGGTTTGATCATCCCCACTGAAGCGACCACCATTACAATGGCAAAAACAAACATTATCAGAACAGATTTGTGTAGCGTGATGTTTCCGGTCGAAAAAATAACATCGGGAATTCTCGGAACTATTATTTTTCGGGTAACAAAAACAGAAAAAACGGAAGGAATACCAAATAAAACCACTTTTTTAAAATCGACTAATTTTTGCTTGGCCTTATGAATTCCTCCTACCAAAGAAGTTGTGCCAATTACAAACAGAGAATAAGCTGTTGCCAAAGTAGGCTCAATACCCATGACATATACCAAAATAGGAACCGAGAGTATCGAGCCTCCACTACCTAGCATTCCAAGCGTTATACCTACAAAAACCGCCAAAACATATCCAATCAACTGAGAAATTTCCATTCACTACTTTTTTGTGAGTACAAAATTCTATTTTTTAGGATTCTGGTTTGGTAACAAATGTTACTTTTTGTTTACTATTTCTATAAATGCCCTGTGCAAACTGATTTTTCCTTTGTTTTCTAATGCTTTTAGTAAGCGAGAAATCACGACTCTAGAAGTATGTAAGTCGTAAGCTATTTCTTGATGCGTATTTAAAATATGGTTCGAATTATTAATTTTGGCTTTGTCATAAAGATAATTTAATAAGCGTTCATCCATATTCATAAAAGCCAGATTATCAATGGCTGAAAGCATCTCTTTTAAACGACTATTATAACTATTAAACACAAAGTTTCTCCAGCTTTTGTATTTCCCCAGCCATTCTTCCATTTTGGTAATGGGTATCATCACAACCGTTCCATTAGTCTCGGCTACCGCCCTAATTTCGCTTTTGGTTTCGCCCAAACAACAAGCCATCGTCATGGCGCAAGTATCTCCTTTTTCAATAAAATACAATAACAATTCGCCTTCATCAAAATCTTCACGCGATATTTTAATGGCTCCCTTTATCAACAAAGGCATTTTTCTTATGGAATCGCCAAAATCTATTAAAACATCTCCTTCCTTGAAATCTCGCAACAAAGAAACTTCGGCGATTTCTTCAATCAATTGTTCTTCAAATATAAATCCGTAAGTCTGCTTGATTAGGTCCTTCATTATCAATATTCAATTTGTATGCAGTAAATTTCGTTATTTTTTTGTTTTAATCCTTAAAACCGAAAAACAAAACCCAAAATCTATTGCAGATTTTGGGTTCTACTCCAATTATTCATTCTAATCCTTTTACCTTAAATCATTCAATGCCTTTTCAATAATGACAAGACATTCCTGAATTTGCTCTTCGTTAATCACTAATGGCGGTGCCAATCGTATTTTATTGCCATGCGTGGGTTTAGCCAACAATCCGTAATCCCTGAATCGCAAGCAAATTTCCCATGCCAAATCAGAGTCTTCTTCACAATTAATTACAATCGCGTTCAGCAATCCTTTACCTCTAACTAATGTAATTAAAGGATTTCTTTGGGCAATTTCATTCAACCCTTTTCTTAAAATAATCCCAAGCCGCGCTGCGTTTCCGGCCAAATTTTCCTCTCGAATCACTTCGAGTGCAGCTATGGCAACAGCGGCAGCTATTGGATTTCCCCCAAAAGTGGAACCGTGTTGTCCCGGTTTTATTACATTCATAATGACATCATTTGCCAAAACTGCCGAAACAGGATAAACACCTCCAGAAAGTGCTTTCCCTAAAATAAGAATGTCAGGCTTTACCTCTGGTTTATTTTCACATCCGTTTTCACAAGTACAATTGCCACAAGTGGCTAACAATTTGCCTGTTCTGGCTATTCCGGTTTGCACTTCATCTGCTATAAATAAGACTTTGTGTTGCTCACAAAGTGCTTTGGCTTGCGCCAAATACCCTTCGGAAGGTACGTAAACGCCCGCTTCTCCCTGAATGGGTTCCACCAAGAATCCAGCTATGTTTTTGGTTGATTGTAACGCCTTTTCCAAGGCATCGATGTCATCATAAGGAATTTTGATAAATCCAGCGGTAAAAGGCCCAAAACTCTTGCGTGCCGTTTCATCATTTGAAAATGAAATAATGGTAGTAGTTCGGCCATGGAAATTGTTCTCGCAAACAATGATTTGGGCTTCATTTTCAGGAATGCCTTTTACTTCATACGCCCATTTTCTGCATAATTTGATAGCCGTTTCTACCGCTTCGGCACCTGTATTCATAGGCAATACTTTATCAAAACCAAAATATTGGGTTACATATTCTTCAAAATTTCCCAATTGGTCGTTGTAAAAAGCGCGGGAGGTCAACGTTAATGTTTGCGCTTGTTGTATCATCGCATTTACAATTTTAGGGTGACAATGCCCTTGATTCACCGCAGAATAGGCTGAAAGGAAATCAAAATACTTTTTCCCATCAACATCCCAAACATAAACCCCTTCCCCTCTTGCTAAAACCACAGGTAATGGATGGTAATTATGGGCACCATATTTATTCTCTTTTACTATAACCTCTTCTGATTTAGAAGAAAGAATTTGATTTTTAAGCTCCATAAAAAAATGATTTAATAAAAAATAGAATATAAAAAATAACTGTTTACACTATACAATTGTACTTTTTATTTCAGATATTTGACAATACCATAAATGTACCAAATTAATTAATATTATTTTATGAAAAAATTACTATATATTTTTGTTATTACAACTACAATTTCTTGCACCTCTCAAATTAGCACCGTTTCTAATGCCAATCCTACGAAATACATTAACACCATAACATCTAAAGACTTAATGAGACATCTTTACATTGTGGCTTCTGATGAGATGGAAGGACGAGAAACGGGCTCTAAGGGACAGAAAAAAGCGGGTGAATACCTCATCAATCAATATGAAAGCAACGCTATTTCCTTTCCAAAAGGAGCAACGGATTTTTACCAAAAAATACCAGCTGCTTTCTTAAATGCCAAACGCAACGAAAATTTACCCGATTCTGAAAATATTTGGGCCTATATCGAAGGTTCCGAGAAACCCGACGAAATCATTGTAATTTCGGCACACTATGATCACGTGGGAATAAAAGACGGAGAAATCTATAACGGTGCCGATGATGATGGCTCAGGAACAGTAGCTTTACTCGAAATTGCCCAAGCTTTTGAAATAGCCAAAAAAGAGGGCTACGGACCAAAACGTTCCCTTTTATTTCTTCACCTGACCGGCGAAGAACATGGACTTCTGGGTTCTAGCTATTATTCTGAAAATCCTTTGTTTCCGATGGCAAAAACCATCACCGACATCAACATCGACATGATTGGTCGTCACGACGAATTTCACAATGATTCTAGCAATTATGTATATCTCATTGGCTCTGATTACCTTTCGACTGATTTATTTAACATCTGTGAAGCCGCCAATAAAAACTACGTGAACATCTCATTGGATTACAAATTCAATGATAAAGCTGACCCAAACCGCTTTTATTACCGCTCGGATCATTACAATTTTGCCAAAAATGGAATTCCTTCCGTTTTCCTTTTCAGCGGAGTACACGCTGATTATCACAAACCAACAGACGAGGTCGATAAAATTGAATTTGAAGCCTTGAAAAAAAGAACCCAATTGGCTTTTTCAATCGCTTGGGAATTGGCCAACAGAGACAATCGTCCTGTGGTGGATAAAGTTGGAAATTAGTTGCTTTCGATGTGAGATTGCTTCGCTCCACTATGTTGCACTCGCAATGACAGGAAAACACAAAAAAAGCCTCGAATTTCTTCGAAGCTTTTGCGTTCTGGGTGGCTGACCGGGTTCGAACCGGCGACCCTCGGCA
>CAZHVE010000056.1:0-14437 GCA_964535705.1 uncultured Flavobacterium sp. | reverse complement strand
CGTGAACCACGGCGCGAACATCTTCTGGAATTACATAACCACGACGTTTGATAAAGGCATAACATTTTGCCGCATTGGCTAGATTGATGCTTCCACGGGGCGACGCTCCAAAACTGATTAAGGGTTTCAAGTCGGCCAATTTGTATTTTTCTGGAAAACGGGTGGCGAACACGATGTCAAGAATGTATTTTTCAATTTTTTCATCCATATACACTTCACGAACCGCTTCTTGCGCGCGCAAAATTTGATCTACCGAAACCACCGGATTTACTTTTTCGTAATTTCCTTTTAAATTTTGACGAATGACCATTCTTTCCTCATCCATTTTTGGATAATCAATCACGGTTTTCAACATAAAACGATCCACTTGCGCCTCTGGCAAAGGATATGTTCCTTCTTGCTCAATTGGATTTTGGGTAGCCAAAACTAGAAATGGCCTGTCTAATTTGAAAGTGGTGTCACCAATAGTAACTTGTTTTTCCTGCATCGCTTCCAATAATGCGGATTGCACTTTGGCAGGCGCACGATTGATCTCATCGGCTAGAACGAAATTGGCGAAAACAGGTCCTTTTTTTATGGAAAACTCGTTCGCTTTAATGTTGTAAATCATGGTTCCAACAACATCGGCAGGCAATAAATCCGGAGTGAACTGAATTCGGCTAAAGGAACCGTGAACGGCTTGCGACAAGGTGTTTATGGCCAATGTTTTTGCCAAACCAGGAACACCTTCTAGCAAAATATGTCCTTGCCCTAAAAGTCCAATTAATAATCGCTCAATCATGTGTTTTTGACCCACGATTACCTTATTCATCTCCATAGTAAGTAAATCGACAAAAGCACTTTCTCTTTCTATTTTTTCGTTGATTGCCCTAATGTCCAAAGTAGTTGTATTTTCTTCCATTTCCATCTTTTAATTGCGGTATATTGTGTTCGTTATTTTTGATGGTGCAAATTGAATTTTTTTTTATAAGTAGGATGTTAAAGAATGGTTAAAACTTCTTGCAATCCCTCAATTTTAAGGATGATTTGTGATTGTATTTTCATAATTTTAAAGTTTTTAAAAAATAAGCATCAAAATTGAGAATTTACTAATACAGTTTAAAATTATAAAAAATGGGGCAAACACCTTTTTCCAAAATTATTGCCGGCACGATGACCTGGGGAATATGGGGCAAAAATCTAGACAAAAATCAGATGATTGAATTAATGAATCACTTCTTAGAAACTGGGATTACGACATTTGACCATGCCGATATTTATGGGGGTTACACCACCGAAGCCGCTTTTGGCAACGCTTTTGGCGAAAGCCGAATCGACAGAAAAAAAATCCAACTGATTTCGAAATGCGGCATCCAATTGGTCTCAGAAAACAGGTCGGTCAAAATCAAGCATTACAACTATTCAAAATACCATATTATTAGGTCAGCCGAACAATCGCTGAAAAATTTGAAAACCGATTATTTGGATTTGCTTTTGCTGCACCGACCAAGTCCTTTAATGCAAGCCGACGAGATTGCCGAAGCGATTGAAAAACTCAAGACCGAAGGAAAAATTTTGGAGTTTGGAGTTTCTAATTTTACCCCGAGTCAGACGGATTTAATCCAAGCAAAAACTGAAATAAAGTACAACCAAATCGAGTTTTCCGTTACCCATTTTGACGCGATGCTCAACGGAAGTTTAGATTACATGCAAGTTAATAGCATACAACCCATGTGCTGGTCGCCGCTGGGAACTGTTTTTAAAAAAGACGACGAAAAATCCATTCGAATAAAGAAATTAGCGAGGCAACTCTCGACAAAATATAATGCTGAAATTGATGTTTTGCTTCTCGCTTGGATTTTAAAACATCCATCGGGAATTTTACCCGTTTTTGGTACAGCAGATAAGACCCGAATTGCCAAATTGATGAAGGCTACAACTATCGAAATGGAACTGGAAGATTGGTTTGCTTTTTGGACGGAAAGTGCCGGTAAAGAGGTTCCTTGATGGGTATTCGATTTTAAATCCGAAATCAAATGATTAATAAACGTCTTTTAATTAAAAACCTTTTGGCTCACAATGATGAGTGCAGTTTTTATGACAAAAAAAGACAATTGAATTTACATACCCGGGAAGGAAAAGCCAAGTTTTTGAAACACATTTGTGCTTTATCTAATTCGAATCCGGCGAACAATTCCTATATCGTCGTGGGGGTTGAAGACCAAAATAACGAAATTGTAGGCGATGATTTTTTTGATGACAGCCACATCCAAAATTTGGTCAATGCCTATCTCGAGAACCCGCCGAAAATCCAGTATGAAAACGTGCCTTTCCCTAATTTACCGAAAGACAAAGTCATAGGATTAGTGACCATAAAAGCCAAAAGTAAAACGTCCCATTTCAAAAAAGGAATTCACACCATTCCCAACAAAAGCGTTTTTATCAGACGGGGGAGTAATACAGTCCCCGTTGAAGAGGAAGTTGAAAAAAATTATCAAAACACGGAAACCGTCATTGGCATTGAAAACAATTCCAGAAACAATATTGAATATACGCTCGATGGTGTGATTGATTTTATGAATTTCCGTCATAAAAATATGGCGCCAAAATATAAGGTTTTCAAGGAATTATTTGTCATTTGCTGGGCTGGAGTTGCCAATAAATCTCGCGATAAAACCTTTTTGTCGCGGGTGGATATCGAACTGATAAATGAGCAAATCAAGTTGTTTTACTCGGCTCAAGACGTGGTGACTATCACTTTTGACGAGGACAGCTTTACCATTATAGAATATGTTCCTTTGGGGTTGAATGACAAAACGAGTTTCTATCCATTGGAAAAACAAACACTCCATTTTCATGACAATGGTTATTATAAAATTGATAGGGAAATGCTTTTCCAACCGCCTGAATTCAACCGAAAAATGCTGTTTCATATTTATAATTCCAATATTTCCTTGCTCAAAAAACTCCAAAAAGGGCTTTCGTTAACCGAGCGGGAGCAGAAAGATTTAGAGAACCTGCCTTCTACCTTTATGGTTTGTTATCTCAACGGATTTGAAGATGCCAAGCAAAAATTAATTGATGCCAAACTACTGTTGAAACCTTTTACACTAGTATATTTGTCCTTTAAAGAGGCCTTGCGTATTTTAAGAAAAATGAAATATGATGTGCAATAGCGTATCCAAATAATACATAGAATGAGAACACTGGTCATAGGCGACATTCACGGCGGTTTGCGTGCGCTGCATCAAATCATGGAAAGAGCCAAAGTTACCCCAAGCGACACCTTGATTTTTTTGGGGGATTATGTAGATGGCTGGAGCCAATCGCCCCAAGTAATTGATTATTTGATTCAATTACAAACCAATCACAATTGTGTTTTTATTCGGGGCAATCACGACGAATTATTGTTGGAATGGTTGAATAAAACCAAGGACAATCCACTTTGGTACAAGCATGGCGGTGAATCGACGGTGTTGGCTTACGCTAATGTAAGCGAGGAGAGTGTAAAAAAACATTTGGAATTCCTGGAGACTTTGGAAAATTATTATATTGACGAGGAAAATCGTTTGTTTATTCACGCTGGTTTTACCAATATAAATGGCGTTGATTACGAATATTTTCCAAAGTTGTTTTATTGGGACAGAACGCTTTGGGAAACTGCATTGGCAATGGACAAAACACTACAAATGGACGATCTGTTTTACCCAAAACGACTGACTTTATATAAAGAAATTTATATTGGGCACACGCCAGTTTCCAGGATAGGCAAAGCCACCCCCGTACAAATGGCCAATGTATGGAATATCGACACGAGTGCCGCTTTTGAAGGGCCGCTGACTATTATGGATGTGGATACTAAGGAATTCTGGCAAAGTGAGCCGTTACATCATTTATACCCAAATGAAAAAGGGAGAAATTGAGATCTTTTAACTATTTTCACATTCAAATCCATTAACCTTATTTTTATGAAAAAAACTTTTACACTATTATTATTTTCCTCATTTTGCTTTATGAACGCACAGGGCTATAAAGGGAAAGGAGATACCAAATTCAATGTTGGCATGAATATTCAAAACGGAGGTTCGGGGATTGGACTTTTTCTAGATTTTGGCAGTGGCGAAAACATGTCCTTCGGATTTGTCACTTCCTATTTATTGTCAGTTAATAAAGATGATTTAGGAAACAAACCCGAATTTATGGATCGATTTGATGCCAAAGCGAGATTCAATGCTAATTTAGGAAGCGTCCTTAAACTAGACCCAAAAATGGATGTTTATCCAGGATTGGATTTAGGGCTGCGGAATTTTGGTGCCCACCTTGGTTTTCGTTATTTCTTCACCGATGGTTTTGGGGTGTATTCAGAGGCTGGAATTCCTTTGGCAAAATACGACACGACCCCAAGTGGATTTGATTATCTTAACAATCAGTTTGTGTTCAATATTGGAGCCTCTTTTAATTTGTAGATAATTTCAATATAACTTTTTCTTAATAAATTTTTTAGGCAATATAAAATTGCCTTTTTTTAGATGAGAATTATTCCTTACAAATAAAATTTTATGCCTTGTGCCAAGGGCAAACTCGTGGTGTAATTAATCGTATTGGTTTGGCGACGCATGTAAATTTTCCAAGCATCGGAACCGGATTCACGTCCACCACCCGTTTCTTTTTCGCCTCCAAAAGCACCCCCAATTTCTGCCCCGGAAGTGCCTATATTAACATTGGCAATCCCACAATCCGACCCCACAACGGAAAGGAAAAGCTCGGCTTCCCGTAAATTGTTGGTCATAATGGCGGAGGACAATCCTTGCACGACCCCGTTCTGAATTTCGATGGCATTTTTAACCGAACCGGAGTATTTTAACAAATATAAAACAGGCGCAAAGGTTTCGTGTTGTACAATTTCAAAGGAATTGTTGGCCTCGGCAATGGCCGGTTTTACATAACAACCGCTTTCGTAACCCTCGCCCGAAAGCACGCCGCCTTTAACGAGAAGTTGACCGCCTTCGGCAACGACTTTCTCCAAGGCTTTTTTGTATATTTTAACGGCATGTGTGTCAATTACGGGACCAACATGGTTCTTTTCGTCTAATGGATTTCCAATTTTTAATTGACCGTAAGCGGAAACAAGCGCGTCTTTTACGGTATCATAAATGCTTTCATGAATAATCAAACGACGCGTTGATGTGCAACGTTGTCCTGCAGTTCCCACCGCTCCAAAAACGGCACCAATAACCGTCATTTTGATATCGGCATCCGGCGTTACAATTATGGCATTGTTCCCGCCCAACTCTAACAAGGATTTTCCCAAACGACCGGCAACTGCTTGCGCCACTATTTTTCCCATTCGGATTGAACCGGTTGCTGAAATTAAGGGTATTCGTTTGTCGTTAGTCATCCATTCGCCCACTTTGTAGTCGCCATTGATCAAGCACGAAATGCCTTCTGGCAGCTTATTTTCCTGGAGTACTTCGGCAATGATGTTTTGACAGGCAATACCGCAAAGTGGGGTTTTTTCTGAGGGTTTCCAAACGCAGACATCGCCGCAAATCCAAGCCAAAGCGGTGTTCCAAGCCCAAACGGCCACCGGAAAGTTGAATGCCGAAATGATTCCTACAACCCCCATGGGGTGGTATTGCTCATACATCCGGTGTCCTGGGCGCTCCGAGTGCATCGTTAAACCGTGTAATTGTCGCGAAAGTCCCACGGCAAAATCACAAATATCTATCATTTCCTGCACTTCGCCATAGCCTTCCTGCAAGGATTTGCCCATTTCATAGGAAACCAATTTTCCCAAGGCTTCTTTGTTTTTGCGTAGTTTATCGCCAAACTGTCGCACAATTTCTCCACGTTGTGGCGCGGGGATTAAACGAAATATTTGAAACGCTTTGGTGGCGGCGTGCATCACTTTTTCGAAGTCGGCGGCTGAGGTAGTTCTCACCGAGGCTATTAATTGTCCATCAACCGGAGAATAACTTTCGAGAATTTCTCCATTTGAAAATTGATTACTTCCCGATGAGGTTCCTTCATTTAGGACTTTGATACCCAATTGCACCAGTGCTTCTTGTATTCCGAATTGTGTCGCTATTGTTGCCATTGTGTTTTTTAAAAATTGGAATTATAAAGGTACATAATGTTGGTTAAAAATAACATGATACAAAACTAGTTGCGTGTAATTATTTTTGTAGGCAATTCGTAGTAATTTGTCACACTGAGCTTGTCGAAGTGTCTTCATTATATGGTCTTCGACAGGCTCAGACTGACATCCTAGTCTGAATTGGTTCCAATTTTAGCTTGTAAAATTATTTTATAATCCAATTTTATGAAATTACACCTGAAATCGATTGTTATTGGTATATCCGGCAGGGATAAAAAATTCAGGACTAATTATTTTACCTCTTTGATCAAATAGATGTACACCGGAAAGTGGTCGCTAAACCCCACTTCGTTGGCAGTATGTCGCAAAGGATACCCCTTATATTGTCCCGTATTTTGAATCATAAAAGGCTTATTACAAATTCCCGCTTTCCAATACCGAAAGGAAGAATAATCTTGCTGAATTAATGTTTGGGAAACCATGATTTGGTCAAAAATATCTCCTGCATCCCTATAGAACAGTGTTGCATTTCCTTCTTTTGCCATTTGTTCGAAAGGGTTGTAAACGCCAAATCGCTTGACTTCCGATTTTTTTAATTTGGCTCCGATACCTTCTTTTACGCTTTTGTTAGAGGTACCATCATTAAAATCACCCATGGTAATGATTTTAGCATTGGGATTAACTTTATAGATAGAATCCATAATTTTCCTGTTTAGCCTTCCAGCCGCTTCACGAAAAGGACTGCTTTTTTTCTCTCCGCCAGCACGGGAAGGCCAGTGATTTACCATTATATTAACCTCTTCGCCGTCCAGAAAACCGGTCACCAACAGAATGTCTCGAGTAAAAACTCGCATGTCATTGGCCACTTCTATTTTGTCAATATCGGATTTGTCCTCTTCGATTCTCTCCTCTTTTTTATTGTTCGTGTCGTTATTTCTGTAGACCAATAAAGGGATATGGGTAAAACTCATGGGTTTAAAATATTTTTTCTGGTATAAAAAGCTAACATCAATTCCTCTTTTGTCAGGAGACTCAAAATGGACAATACCGTAATCACTTTTAGCAAGATTGGGTTGTTGTATTAAATCTTCCAGAACGCCTCGATTTTCAACTTCAGAACATCCAATAAAAGTGGGCGCCTCTTTTTGTTGCTCATTCGTCCCGATTTGCATTAAAACTCTCGATAGATTTTCTAATTTTTGGTTGTATTTCTTCGAAGTCCATCGCTGAAGTCCAGTCGGAGTCCACTCCTCATCATTATTTGGATTGTTGATGGTGTCAAAAAGGTTTTCAAAATTATAGAAAGCCACGGTGTGAACTTTATATTTTTTTTCTTGAGCGTTGGCCACCAATATTGTGGAGGTAAGAATCAAAAAAAGAATAAATTTTTTAATTTTCATATAATCACCTATTTGTTAAGATTAAAATTAATAAAAAAACTTTAAACCAATTGTAAATAAAAGCAATTTAAAGCGTACATTAACAGGTACTTATAAGGGGTGTGTTTTTTAAATCAAATGAATTAATTTTTATTTATGAAAAATCATTGTGTGATTAGCCTATTATTTTTGATACAAGCGACACTTGCTTTTGGGCAATCGAACGGTGGAGTTTCAGGCAAAGTAGAAGATTCGAAATCACAAAAGACCATGCAAAGCGTTGTTGTATCCATTCAAAATACCAATCATACCCAATTGACGTATCGTAATGGTAAATTCAGTTTTGAACACGTTGGAATAGGAAGCCAATTAGTACTACTCAAGAGTGAGGGTTACCAAGACCAATTGATCCAAATTGAAATTGTTGCCGGGAAAATGTTGGATTTAGGCACTATTTTTTTGGAAAACGATTTGACTCAAGAAAAACAATCTGAATTAATTACCCTTATCGAATCCGATTTAGGCGATGACAACAGCGGTTCCGAAAACACTTCCAGTTTACTACAATCTTCTCGAGATCTGTTTTTACAAGCGTCAGCATATAATTTTGGAGCAGCCCGATTTAGCGTTAGAGGAATTGACTCTAAGTATGCCAATGTGATGATTAATGGCGTTCCGATGAACCGAATTGCCGACGGAAGACCACAATATGGGAATTGGGGCGGATTGAATGACGCCACTCGAAACCAAGAATTTACAAATGGGTCGTCTCCCTCTGATTATGTTTTTGGAGGAATAGGAGGCACCCAAGAAATAAATACAAGAGCCTCTATTTTCAGACCGGGAACCCGAATATCATTCTTAAATACGAACACTAATTATAGTTTCAGAATGATGGGAACTACCGCTTCAGGAATGAACAAAAAAGGCTGGGCTTATGTTGTGTCTGGAGGAAAACGTTGGGCTCAAGATGGATATTTTGAAGGAACAAATTACGATGCGAAATCTTTTTTTGCTAGTGTCGAAAAGAAAATTAACGACAAACATAGCCTGAATTTCACTTCCATTTATGCCCAAAACAAAAGAGGCAAAAATTCCCCTAATACTGCCGAACAATCGGATTTGGCAGGTATAAAATACAATTCCTATTGGGGATTCCAAGAAGGCGAAAAAAGAAATTCGAGATTTAAAAGAATCGAGGAGCCCCTATTTATGTTGTCCCATTACTGGAAAGTCAATCCAAATACGAATTGGAACACCACGATTTCGTATCAATTTGGACAAATTGGAAATAGCCGTATTGATTATACAAAAGCCGACAGTCCCGACCCCACTTACTATCGGAAATTACCTAGTTATTACGCGAATTCCTTTTTTAACGGCGTTTACACCGGAGACTCTCCAGCTAATGTTGCGAATGCGGCAACTGCAAAACAGAGCTTCCTTGCCAATAAACAATTGGATTGGGCCAATATGTACCGGATTAACGGTGAAAACACTGCAAACGGGAGCCGATTTGTTTTGTACGAAGACCGGAATGACGAAAATAGCGCGACTTTTAATACTAATTTGTCCTCTCAACTTTCTGATAATATTTTACTGACGGCAGGTGTAAATTACTTGAGTTCAAAAACCAAGAACTTCAAGAATATGCTGGATCTTTTGGGAGGGACTTTTTTCAAAGATATCAGCACTTTCGGGAGAGGTGACCAGCAACAATCGGACTTAAATAATTTTGATCGAACATTAGGAGTAGGAGCCCATTATGGGTACAACTATAAAATTTATGCTACGAAATTAGATGCCTTTACGCAGTTTAAATTTGTTTACAAAAAAGTAGATTTCTACTTGGCTCAAAGCTTTTCCCGTTCCGGTTATCAAAGGGAAGGATTATATAAAAACGGTTACTATCCAGACCGTTCTTTTGGAAAAAGCAAAAAAATGAATTTCGATACTTTCGGATTCAAAGGGGGTTTGACGTATAAAATAACGGGGCGGAATTTTATTGATTTTAACGGAGTTTATATGACTAAGGCGCCAAATACAAGAGAGATTTTTTCTAATGCAAGAGTAAACAATATCGTCACAGAGGGCATCACAAAGGAAACTATCAAGAGTGTCGATTTGGGTTATATTATAAAAGCGCCAAGATTTAAAGCGCGATTTACTGGCTATTTTTCTGAAACACTAAACGCCACCGATATTAATTTCTACTATGCCGATGCGGTTAGCAGTAACGGAAACGGGGCATTTGTTTCGGAAGCTATGACGGGATTAAACAAGCAAAACAAAGGAATAGAAACGGGTCTTGAATACCAATTAACGTCTACCTTCAAACTTACCGCTGTGGCTGCTTATGGGGATTATCGAATTACAAACAATCCAAACGTAAGCTTGACGGATGATGCTTCGGCGTCTGTAACCAATTATGGCGCGACTCAGTTTACCGGGTTAAAACAAGCCGGAATGCCACAACAAGCGTATTCTTTTGGGGTAGAATACCGAGATCCAAAATTCTGGTGGATGGGTGCCAATATCAATTATATGGCCGACAACCATATTGATGTGTCTTCCCTATTGAGGACAAAAAATTTCTATACCAATGTGGACAATGCCACCATCGCAATTGATCAATCGCTTGCCGATGGTTATTTGAAACAAGAAAAATTCGATTCTTTTTTCTTGTTGAATTTAGTGGGTGGTAAATCTTGGAGAATCAACCAAACCACCTTGGGTCTTTTTGCAATCCTAAATAACATATTGGACATTACCTATAAAACAGGTGGTTTCGAACAATCAAGAAATGCCACTTACAGACAAGAATTTGAAGACCATCAAAGTGGAGGTCCCAGCGTATTTGGACCAAAATATTTCTATGGATATGGAAGGACATTTATGGTCAACGTGTATTTAACCTTTTAAAAATAAGCGGGATGATAAAATTAATAAAACACATTTTTATCTTTTTGGCAGCCCTAGGTTTGTTTTCAGCTTGTGTGAATGACACTTTTGACACTCCCGTTCAGGTAAACTGTGTGAGTGCAGAATTAACAAAAACCAAAGATGTTTCAGCCATTTATACTGTTGCAACAAATACAACCGCAACATACCCTGCAGAGGATATTATCGAGGCCTATGTAATTTCAAGTGATGAAGGGGGAAATTTCTACAAAAGCCTGTACTTCCAAGCTATTGATGGCAAAAAAGGATTCAATCTTTCAGTTGACGAAGTCAATGCGTATTCCAAAAACTTGCAACCTGGAAAAAAAGTATTTTTAAAACTAAAAGGCTTGGCTTTTGCCAATCCAACAACTAATGCAAAAGGATTAATTTTCGGAGCGCCGCCAACGGAACAATATGCGGTTGATAGACTATCCGCTTTAACCTACAAAGATTATTTAATTCCTTCTTGCGATATGGCTAGTGAAGATTCAATTGTTCATAAAATTACTTTGGCTCAAGCCTCGAGTGTGAACTATTTGAACACTTTAATAGAAATAGATGATGTGCAATTCAAGACCGATTGCACTACATTCAGCAAAGCAGATTTTGACACCAGTTTAAAAATTACAAACGGAATCACCACATTGGACGTAAGAACGAGTAGATATGCCAATTTTGCAGGGTTCCCGGTCCCATCGGGAAGAGGTAAAATAAGAGGTGTATTAACCAAATACGGTTCAACTTATCAAATCATTCTGAGAACAGAAAGAGATGTTCGCTTTACAAATCCAAGAGTCCAAACAATTTCTTTACCGAAGGGAGGAACAAGTCTCCAATATTTGGGAACTTTCACTGAAAATTTTGAAAGTTACGCCACCACAACGATCGGCGCCAGTTTTCCAAAATACATTAATGATGCCGCAATTGGTTATAAATATTGGGATGTGGCCACTTTTGGTTCTAACAAATACCTTCAAATATCGGCTTACAATAATGGTTGTTCGAAGGCCTATCTTATTGTCCCGGTTGATATGACGGCCGCGAGTGGTATATCATTTAAATCAAAAGACGGCTACAATGATGGGAATCCGTTAAAAATTTATTACTCCACTAACTATGTTCCTGGCGGCAATGTGAATCAAGCCACACTTATAGATATTACCGATAAATTTATACTATCGACCGGAAATACTTCTGGTTACGGATCGGAATTTATCAATAGCGGAATTTACCCTATTCCTATGGATGTTACCGGAAATGGGTATTTCATTTTTGAATATGACGGCACAACCGGAGTCACCACAACCATGCAATTGGATGATATTATTGTGACCAATAAATAAAAATATGGTTAACCCGTGTATTCAACACCTCGAAACAAGATGATGCGCTACAATTCTTTTAAAAATAAGCAATCTTGTTTTTTATAAACTGCTATTGCTTATTTTTGTTTTATAATACAACAACATTAAAGCCTCAATAGCAATGAAAATTCCGCCTAGCATCCAAAAAGGAGATACGATAGCCATTTTGGCAACTGCCAGAAAAAACATCGACGACAATCTTAAACCTACTATAGATTTATTGCACCGTTGGGGATTGGAGGTCGTTATAGGAAAATCGATTGGGTTGGATAATAATCAATTGGCGGGAACGGATGCGCAACGTGCCGAAGATTTTCAGGAACAACTCGACAATCCAAATATCAAAGCGATATGGTGTGTTCGTGGCGGGTATGGAACGGTGCGAATGATCGATTTATTGGACTTTACCAGATTCAAGCAAAACCCAAAATGGATTGTTGGCTTTAGCGATGTTACCGTAATGCACAGTTATTTAAACAAAATCAATATTGCTTCTATTCATGGACTCATGCCGGTAACGGTCGAAAAAGCAAGTCCTGAATCTATCGAAAGTTTGCGAAAATCGCTTTTTGGCGAAAGACTAAAATATGAAATTCCTTTTGAAGCAGCAAATCGATTAGGAACCGCCAAGGGCGAAATCGTAGGCGGAAATTTATCCATATTGTATAGCCTGATGGGCTCCAATGCACAAATTGATTGTAAAGGGAAAATCCTTTTCATAGAAGATCTAGATGAATATTTATACCATATCGACCGCATGATGATGGCTTTGAAGCGTTGTGGTTGTTTTGAAAATTTGAATGGTTTAATTGTTGGCAGTATGACCAAAATGAAAGACAACGATATTCCTTGGGGGAAAAATGCGAACCAAATTATTGAAGATGTTACCAAAGAGTATTCATTTCCGATTCTTTATAATTTCCCTGCAGGTCATATCCAAAATAATAGTCCCTTAATTTTTGGAAAACAAGTTTCTTTAGAATTAAATACAACAACATCTAAGCTGACTTTTGAATAAAACACCACTTTTCTAATTTCTAACCTCTAATTTCTAATTTTAAAATGGCCGATCACAATGAATTAGGAAAACTAGGGGAGGAATTGGCTGTTGAATTTCTTCGGAAAAATGGTTATGAAATATTAGAAACCAATTGGACTTTCCAAAAAGCCGAAATCGACATTATTGCCCAAAAAGAGACCATACTTGCAGTGGTCGAAGTAAAAACGCGCTCCTCTCTAGAATTTGGCTTACCGCAAGATTTTGTAAAACCCAAGAAAATCCAACTTTTGGTCAAAGCCATAAACGAATACGTAGTTTCTAAAAACTTGGATATTGAAGTCCGTTTTGATATTATTGCTGTCCATAAAGAAGGTAACTCATTTGCAATTGAACATCTTAAGGATGCTTTTTATCATTTTTAACAAAAAATAATAATGTTATATTTGTAACAAATTGTTTTTTTATTTATTTTTGCCGCGGTTTTGTCTGATAACCATTACTTATCACATACAAAAAAGCTTAAACAAGAAGTCACTACTTAAATAAATTCCTTAAAAAATGAAAACAGTTTCCTCAATCGTAGAAAATTATATCAAAACAAAGCCTTTTTTGTTAAATGCATTGTCACTTGGAATAATCAATTTGACGTCCTTGTCCAGAAATATTATGGTCGAATTGGAGAATGAATTCAGCAAAGAAGTCAAACAAGGAGCCGTTGTCATGGCGCTTAAACGACTAACTGAAGAGCTGGATTTCAGACTCAACCACAAAATTAATAAAGTAATAAAAAACATTGGTGAAATTACCGTTCGTTCGGCATTGACGGATTATACCTTTGCCGCTTCGGATACGGTTTTGAACAAACAAGCCGAATTAATTACAGATATTAACACTTTTTCAGACATTTTTTACACTTCGTCACGTGGCGTAAATGAAACCAATATTGTGGTAAGCAAGAGTGTGAATCACCTTGTTGACAAACATTTTGCCAATGAAAAATTGATTCAAAAATTGGAAAATCTAGCGTCGATTACCGTAAAATTACCCAAAGAAAATATTGTTGTCCCGGGAATTTATTATTTCATTTTCCAGCGCTTGGCTTGGGAAGGAATCATCATCAACGAAGTGATTTCGACCTCAAACGAATTCACCATTCTGGTAAGCGAAAAGGAAGTGGATGTGGCTTTTAAAGTAATCAAGGATTTGAAGAATTAAAATCACCCTCTTGGAAGCTTCTCGTATCATCACTTCTTGGATTATGACGATGTTCCTAATATTCATTAACAATTTTATCGGTTTTGTCCCTTGTAATCCAACACCCAACACCTAATTGCCCAAAAATGATACCCCACAATATCTCTTCTTCAATTTAGGAAAATAAAAAAGGATTATCCTAATACAAGATCAGGAATTATCCTCAAAAGTTAAAAATTTATTCAATGCTTATACTCTTTTAGACTTCATTTTAAAGAAGAAAATAGAAGGTATTTTGAGGAAAAATTGTTCTATGGGCTAGTAATAGCAAGTGTCACAGGGTTATGACGGATAACCGATAATCAAAACATTTTTAATTAAAGCCAGTAAATTGGCATTGTATTTTACTATTTTTGCGACTTTAAAAAGACGTATTTCCATGAAAATAGCCATTTTGGGAACTAGGGGTATTCCAAATCAT
>CAZHVE010000055.1:0-14507 GCA_964535705.1 uncultured Flavobacterium sp. | reverse complement strand
TTGCGATTACTATTCAACACCTTTTTAGAAAAAAGGCTACCATTCAATATCCTGAGCAAGTCCGAGAATTTAGTCCTGTTTATCGCGGTCAACACATGTTGAAACGAGATGAACTAGGTCGCGAAAATTGCACTGCCTGCGGATTGTGCGCTTTGTCATGTCCTGCTGAAGCCATCACGATGAAGGCTGAAGAACGAAAAGCTAACGAGAAACATTTGTACCGTGAAGAAAAATATGCATCGATATACGAGATCAATATGTTGCGTTGCATCTTTTGCGGTTTGTGCGAAGAGGCTTGTCCGAAAGATGCCATTTACTTGACAATTTCTAAAGAATTAGTTCCAGCTAGTTATAACAGGGAAGATTTCATTTTTGGGAAGGACAAATTGGTAATGCCTTTGGATATCGCAATGAAAAATGCTCAACTAAAAAACGCTAACTAATGATACAAATCCCTGATTTAGCGAATGCATCACTCATTCAAATTATATTTTGCATCCTATCCTTTATCACCTTGGCTACGGCTTTTTTAACGATTTACAGCAGAAATCCTATTCATAGCGCCATCTATTTGGTGATTTGTTTCTTCTCGATTGCAGGTCATTATTTGTTGTTAAACGCTCAATTTTTGGCGATAGTTCACGTGATTGTGTATTCTGGAGCTATCATGATTTTGTTTTTGTTCACCGTGATGCTGATGAATTTGAACAAAGAAAATGAAGTTTATAAGCCCAGAGTTACTCGATTGGGCGCAATTGTTTTGTTCTGTTTGATGTGTTTAGTTTTAATAGCAATTTTCATCAATTCGAAACCAATTGTTGGTGAATACATTACCACTGGTGAAGATTACCAATCCATAAAAGTATTGGGTAAAGTCTTGCTTAACGAATATATGGTTCCTTTCGAATTTGCTTCCGTATTGCTTTTGGTAGCGATGATTGGGGCGGTTTTATTGTCTAAAAAAGAAAAATTAGGGAAATAATATGAATAATATTTTGAATCAAGTTGGGATTGAAAATTACATATTTCTTAGCGTAATACTTTTTTGTATTGGCGTTTTTGGAGTGTTGTACAGACGAAATGCTATCATCGTATTTATGTCAATCGAAATAATGCTGAATGCCGTGAACCTACTATTTGTTGCATTTTCGACCTATCATCAAGATGCGCAAGGACAAGTTTTTGTGTTTTTCTCAATGGCTGTTGCTGCTGCCGAAGTGGCCGTTGGTTTGGCCATTTTAGTGTCCGTTTTCAGAAATTTAGGAACGATCGACGTAGGAAATTTAAAAAATTTAAAAGGATAATCTTCAATGGATACAAGTTTAGTTTTAGTTTTACTATTAGCGCCTTTTTTAGGATTTTTATTCAATGTTTTCCTAGGTAAAAAAGCAGGTAAAACCATCGTGGGAATTGTGGGGACACTTTCGGTTGCAATTTCTTTTGCAATTACTTTATATTTATTTGGCTTCAACCAAGTAAATCCAAAACCTGTAGTCATCAACTTATTCGACTGGATTTCGATTCAAAGATTCGACGTGAGTTTTGGTTTTCTTATAGACCAATTGTCGTTGATTTGGTTGTTGTTTGTAACCGGAATTGGATCTCTAATTCATCTATATTCGATAAGTTATATGCACGATGATGAGAAAATGCATTCGTTTTTTGCATACCTGAACCTGTTTATTTTCTTTATGATTACTTTAGTCATTGGAAGCAATTTACTGGTCATGTTCATTGGTTGGGAAGGCGTGGGACTTTGCTCCTACTTGTTAATTGGGTTTTGGTATAAAAACCAAGATTTCAATGATGCCGCCAAAAAGGCTTTCATTATGAATAGAATTGGAGATTTAGGATTCTTGATTGGAATTTTTATTGTAGGTTCTTTATTCAACACCTTGGATTTTACCTCTCTAAAAAACATAATAACTACTGCAAGCGACATCAATGATTTTTGGATTGCTTTAGCTGCGTTAGCTTTGTTTATTGGAGCAGCTGGTAAATCAGCACAAATTCCTTTGTATACTTGGTTGCCTGACGCGATGGCTGGACCTACGCCAGTTTCGGCATTGATTCACGCGGCAACAATGGTTACCGCAGGGATTTTTATGATTACAAGATTGAACTTCTTGTTTGATATGGCGCCAAGTGTTCAGAATATCATTTCCATTGTTGGTGCAATTACGGCTTTGGTTGCCGCCACGATTGCCTTGGTACAAAATGATATCAAAAAAGTATTGGCTTATTCTACGGTTTCACAATTGGGATTAATGTTCTTGGCTTTAGGATTGGGCGCTTATGAAATAGCCGTTTTCCATGTAATCACACACGCTTTCTTCAAAGCTTGTTTGTTCTTGGGGTCTGGTTCGGTGATTCACGGTTTGCATGGCGAACAAGATATGCGCAAAATGGGTGGATTGAAAAAAGTGATGCCAATTACTTTTTTCACCATGTTAATTGCAGCATTAGCCATATCTGGAATATTCCCGTTGGCAGGATTTTGGTCAAAAGACGAAATTTTAATGACTGCTTTTCACGCAAACATTACACTATGGGTAATTGGTTCTATTGCTTCGATACTAACTGCTTTTTATATGTTTAGATTGATTTATCTAACTTTTTTCAACTCGTTTAGAGGAACTGAAGAACAAAAAAACCATTTACACGAAAGTCCAAGTTTGATTACTTTCCCTTTAATCATTTTGGCAATTTTATCTTTCTTTGGTGGAATTATCAGTTTGCCAGGACATAGTTGGTTGAATGAGTATTTATCACCATTATTTTCGAAAGGGACTCAAGAAGAACATTCTTTTGGTACAACCGAGTATGTGTTAATGGCAATTGCCACAATTGGCGCTATTATTGGAATTGGAATTGCATACAAAAAATACCTGAAAGACAATACTATTCCAAGTGAAGATGCAGAAATCAATGGAGTTTCAAAAGTTTTATACAACAAATATTATGTTGACGAGGCTTACGATGCTATTTTCGTAAAACCAATAAATGTGCTTTCTAGTTTCTTTAGAGATTATGTAGAAACCTCTTTATCAGCACTGGTTTTTGGATTAGGAAAAGTAACGAACGAAATCGCTTTACAAGGAAAAAAAGTACACAACGGAAGTGTTGGGTTGTATCTTTTCGCTTTTGTTTTAGGTGTTATTGCCATAATAACTTATTTATTTTTATAATAATTTTTTAACTAATGGATGTAACTACACTATTAATTATTCTTCTTGTTGGCGCATTGGCAACTTATTTTTCGGGAGATAAATGGGCTCCAAAAGTGGCGATGCTTTTTGGCTTGACCGCTTTTGCCAGTTCAATTTGTTTGCTGAGCCAATACAATTTAGGAGTCGAAATAAACTACGCAAAACTTTGGATAGCAAAACCAAATATCTCTTTTGCGCTACAGGCAGATGGACTTTCGTTAGCTATGCTTTTGTTGACAACGGCACTGACACCAATTATCATCTATTCTTCTTTTGGAAATACCTATAAAAATCCGAAAGCTTTTTACGCATTAATATTTTTTATGACCTTTGCGATGGCAGGAACTTTCCTTGCCTCTGACGGACTTTTATATTACATTTTTTGGGAGTTGTCTTTGATACCAATATATTTTATTGCCTTAATTTGGGGGAATGGTGATGCCGAAGAACGCAAAAAAGCAGTAGTGAAATTTTTCATTTATACATTGGCCGGTTCTTTGTTTATGCTGGTTGCATTCATTTATTTATACCAAAAAGCAGGAAGCTTTTTAATCAGTGATTTAACTCCACTTAAATTGTCAGCAACAGAGCAATTCTGGATATTCCTGGCATTCTTCTTGGCGTATGCCATCAAAATTCCATTAATTCCTTTCCATACTTGGCAGGCAGAAGTATACCAAAAAGCACCAACCGTTGGAACGATGTTACTTTCGGGAATTATGCTAAAAATGGGATTGTATAGCGTTATTCGTTGGCAATTGCCAATTGCGCCATTGGCTGCAAAAGAATATATGGACGTGTTTATTGGTCTTGGAATTGCGGGTGTAATTTATGGTTCTATCGTGGCTTTGCGCCAAAAAGATTTGAAAAAATTATTGGCTTATTCTTCTTTGGCTCATGTCGGATTAATAGCTGCCGGTGCTTATACTTTAACGCTTGATGGACTGCGTGGTGCAGTTTTACAAATGATAGCCCATGGATTTGTGGTGGTTGGCTTGTTCTTTGTGTCCGAAATCATTTTCAGAAGATACGAAACAAGAAATATTTCTGAAATGGGCGGGATTCGTGCGCAATCGCCAAAATTTACCTCCATGTTTCTAATCTTGGTTTTGGCATCGGTCGCTTTGCCATCGACGTTCAACTTTGTAGGAGAATTTACGGTTTTATACAGTCTTTCTCACGTTAACATTTGGTTTGCACTTTTAGGAGGAACAACCATAATCTTGGGTGCTTATTATATGTTGAAAATGTTCCAACACGTGATGTTGGGTGAAACCAATGTAAAATTATTTGCAGACGTAACTTTCAACGAAGGCTTGTCTCTAGTCATTATCATCGCTGTTTTGTTCTTCTTTGGAATGTATCC
The DNA here is from genome assembly GCA_964535705.1 of uncultured Flavobacterium sp. Taxonomy (GTDB): domain Bacteria; phylum Bacteroidota; class Bacteroidia; order Flavobacteriales; family Flavobacteriaceae; genus Flavobacterium. The sequence continues at coordinate 9,932 of CAZHVE010000055.1, read as the reverse complement.
AAAACCAATTATTGACTTGATTACGCCAAGTCTCGAAAATATTTTAGTACAGATAAATAGAAATTAGCTAAAGGACCTCGAGGGTTTTAAAAACCTGTGAGGTCTAAAACAAAATATATAAATGAACACATTAATAGCAATTACGGCACTAGGAGTTTTAACTCTTTTATTTGAAATTTTAAATATTAGAAAAGCCATTGTTCCCATAACGATTATTGGATTATTGGCCGTTCTTGGAATTACCTATGCCGAATTTAACACTCCGGCGAGTTACTACAATAATATGATTGTGGTGAGCAAATTTTCAGCTGCATTTTCTGCTTTGTTTATTGTTCTAACCATTTTCTTGGTGGCTTTGGCTCACGATTTCTACGAAAATAATCAAACCAAAATCTCCGATTTTATTGCCATAAAAATCTTTTTGTTGGCCGGAGCAGTCGCCATGGTTTCTTTTGGAAACTTGGCAATGTTCTTCCTTGGAATTGAAGTTTTGTCCATTTCCTTATATATTCTTGCCGCAAGCAATAGATTGAATGTAAAAAGCAACGAAGCAGGAATGAAATATTTCTTGATGGGTTCTTTTGCTTCAGGGATTATATTGTTTGGTATTTGCCTGATTTATGGTGCTATGGGAACTTTTGACGTTGCCGAAATCACCGATTGGTCTCGCTCCGCCGAATTGCCAATTTGGTTTCCAATAGGAATTGCATTGGTTACCATTGGGATGCTTTTTAAAGTTGCTGCCGTTCCTTTTCACTTTTGGGCACCGGATGTTTACGAAGGCTCTCCTGGTTTGACAACGGCTACAATGAGTACTTTAGTAAAAGTGGTTGCGGTAGCAACGCTTTACAAACTGCTAATCGCAATGAATGCTGATCTTTCTGATGCGTTTATCAATATCATTATTGTAATTTCGATAGCTTCGATGACTGTTGGAAATAGTATGGCATTGAAACAAACCAATGTTAAGCGTATGTTGGCTTTCTCTGGGATTTCACACGCTGGCTTTATGTTGATGACTTTGTTGAGCATCAGCAATTCAGCGGGGAATTTATTGTACTATGCTACCGCCTATTCATTGGCTGGAATTGCGGCTTTCACCGTGATTTTATACGTTTGTAAAAACAGGGATAACGAAGATATTGCCAACTTCAACGGATTGGGCAAAAATAATCCATTAATGGCAGCAATACTCACGGCAGCTTTGCTTTCGATGGCAGGAATTCCAATCTTTGCCGGGTTTTTTGCCAAATTGGTTTTGTTCAATCAAACCATTCAAGCAGGTTATTTAGTGGTGGTTATCGCAGCCGTTATCAACTCTATCATCAGTGTGGGCTATTATTTCAAACTCATTTTGGCGATGTACAACAAAGAGCCAAATGAAGAAGCAGCGAAAACACCGTTAGTATTTTATGCTGTTGCCATTTTATCCGTTTTATTGAATATCATTATAGGATTGTTCCCTTCTGCGGTATTGGATGTATTGGGATAATTCTAAATAGAGAAAAAAATTATACAAAACCATCAAGAGCAATTTTGATGGTTTTTGTCTTCATTATACATGTAAAATATGTTTTTTAACTCGCTAACTTTTGCTGTTTTTCTGCCCATAGTTTTTTTGCTCTATTGGTTTGTCTTTAGTAAAACTAAAAACACCCAAAACACATTTCTAGTTGTGGTCAGTTATTATTTTTATTCTTGTTGGGATTGGCGCTTCTTGTTTTTATTGCTGTTTTCAACTCTTTTGTGTTATTTCACGGGAATCCAAATTGAAAAAAGCACACAGGAAAAAAACCGAAAATTTTGGTTTTGGTTAAGTATCATCTTCAATCTGGGATTTTTGGCAATTTTCAAATACTACAACTTTTTTGCTTTTTCCTTTTCAGAAGCTTTAAATTCTATTGGCGTACATTCCAGTCCTCTTTTGTTGAACTTAATACTTCCGGTTGGAATTTCTTTTTATACATTTCACGGCTTGTCCTATGTGATTGACATTTATTACAAAAGAATACAGTCCGAAAAAAACGTGGTGGATTATGCGTTATTTGTGAGTTATTTTCCGCTTTTGGTGGCTGGTCCTATCGAAAGAGCCACGCATTTATTGCCACAAGTAAAACTGAAAAGAAGTTTCAATTTCGAAAAAGCCAAGGAAGGTGTTTACCAAATCATTTGGGGATTGGTCAAAAAAGTGGTTATTGCCGATACTTGCGCGACTTATGCCAATGCCATTTTTGACAATTATACTTCGATGAATTCCTTGTCTTTGATTTTGGGAGCTGTCTATTTTGCGTTCCAAATTTATGGCGACTTTTCAGGTTATTCCGATATGGCTTTGGGAATGTCCAAATTGTTTGGATTAAACTTGTTACGCAATTTTAACTATCCTTACTTCTCTAGAGATATCGCCGAGTTCTGGCGTCGTTGGCACATTTCGTTATCGTCTTGGTTTAGGGATTATTTGTATATTCCCCTTGGTGGAAGTCGAGAAAGCAAACTCAAACAAGTTCGAAATGTCTTCATCATATTTGTCGTGAGTGGTTTTTGGCATGGAGCCAATTGGACTTTCTTGACTTGGGGATTCCTTAATGCACTTTATTTTTTACCTTCATTGCTAATAGGAACCAACCGAAATAATATGGAAACGGCAGAATTGCATTGGGATTTAAATTCCATAAAAGTGTTTTTTAGTATTCTTGGTACTTTTTCGATAAGCTGTTTGGCTTGGATTTTTTTTCGTGCAAAATCCATCCATATTGCAATCGATTATATTGAGAGAATCTTTACGAACGGAACTTTCCTATCACAATATTTAGAAAACGAACGCTACAGTTCCGAAATATTGTTGATAGTGCTCGCTTTTGTTCTGGTGGAATGGAACAGCCGCTACAAAATAGAACCCATTTCAGGAAAATATAGCTGGTTAAAAATGGGGTTGTGCCTCTTAGCGATTATCGCTTTGGGCACTTATGCCGATTATAAAGAATTCATCTATTTTCAATTCTAATGGGGAAATTTATAATAGTAGTTGCCAAAATTCTACTCACAATTCTAGCGCTTTTAGTAGTGCTAGACTGGGGGTATACGACCGTATATATACATTCTTCCCATCGTGGGAAAGTGGAAAAGGTATTTAATTCTAAAGTTGGAAATTATGATGTCGTGATTTTGGGTTCATCGAGAGCCAACAATCATTTTGTACCCGAACTATTTGAAAAGAAAGGATTAAAAACCTTCAATTACGGAATGAGTGGCGCCCATTTATTCGAAGCTTCGCTAATGCTGAAATTGATGGCAGAACGCAACTATAAAATCAAAACCGTGATTTTGGAAGCCGATTTGGGTCTTTGCAACGAAAAAGAATCCGATGCTATTGCTGCTAAATTCCTGCCGTACATCCATCAATCTGAAACCATTAAGAAGCATTTTTCGAAGTTGGAAAATTTTAATGCCTTGTATTACATTCCTTTTTACCGTTATATCGATTTTGATGCACTCATTGGTTTCCGGGAAATGTACAATACTGCTACAGGCAAACCCACGAATATTTTAGACCATTTGGGGTATCATCCTTTGGGTTACAAACCTGGAAATATGAAGAATGATATTAGGGCCTTGAAACCCATTCGAAACAAATACTACGAAGAAATCAAGCAAATTTGCAAGGCCAATAATTACACTCTAATCGGCTTAATGACGCCGATGTGTACCAATGTAAAGGGACTAGATTATTTTGAAAAAACAAACCAAATTTACCCTGAAATTCACAATCTGGAAAACGTCGTGCAAGGCGATCACTATTTTTCCTCCTGTGGACACATGAATGATACTGGCGCACGAGTGTTTACGGCGGTTGTCATAGAACAGTTTTTTGGAAGGAAGTGATTGGCAATTCCAGTTGGCAAGGTATGTGAATACAAAACATTGGACGATTTTTTTTCAACAATTCCGCTAGCGCGGAAATTCTTTCCCTGCCCACCAACAAAAAACTCTCAATAATCCTTAATTTCCTCAATCACAATATATTCCTAAAAGAATCATTTATTTGAAATATTTTTATACATTTGAAAATAAGTCGAATACCAATTATGAAAACGAAAAACGAAAATTCTAACAATCTTGCCACTCCAGGCAAACCAATGTCTCAAAAGAAACTGGATTCTTTGATAAAAGAGGCGGAGGAAAGTGTTTTTTCCACTTTAGAGGAATCTAAAAAACATTTTGAGGAATGGAAAAAGAAAGCCGTGAAGTAGTAACCTCAAAACCTTTTGATTTTATTGACCTTCCTTCAATCCACCTATACGGCTGGGCAACTCTTGGATTAAAATTAGCCGACTATTTTATTGCCGAAATTTACACTTCACTAGAAGATTTATCTACAAGTTATTATCTCCATCCCGAATGTCGTCATCTGAAGACCAAAACTAAAAAATACCGCAATATTATTCTTGGTTCTTACCTCATAATTTACAGAATCACACCCCTTAGAATAGAAGTTTTAAGAGCTTTTCACAGTAGTCGTTCTCCAAAATCTATTAAGGAATCAATAAGTATCAAACCCGATTAATTTTTTATCAACAATCCCCAAAATTAACTTTTTATCCATGCCAAAATTATCGGCTATTCTGTAATTTTACGGCATGTATGCTTTAGTCGATTGCAATAATTTTTACGCTTCCTGTGAACGTGTTTTTCAACCGAAACTCAACGGAAAACCGGTTGCAATATTATCCAACAACGACGGATGCGTGATTTCCAGAAGCAATGAAGCCAAGGCTATTGGCATCCCGATGGGGGCTCCGGCATTTCAAATCAAAGATTTGATTCGAGAAAAAAACGTTCATGTTTTCTCTTCTAACTATGCACTTTATGGTGATTTAAGCAATCGAGTGATGAAAATTTTGGCCCAATTTACACCCAATCTGGAGATTTACAGTATTGACGAAGCATTCCTGAATTTTGACGGCTTGACCATTTCAGATTACCATAACTATGGCGTCCAAATAAAAACCCGTATCCAAAAATGGGTTGGCATTCCGGTTTGTATTGGCTTTGCCGAAACGAAAGCCTTGTCGAAAGTGGCCAATAAAATCGCCAAGAAATTTCAGGACAGAACCCAAGGGGTTTATGTTATCGACACCGAAGAAAAACGCATCAAAGCACTGAAATGGACCCAAATTGAAGACGTTTGGGGCATTGGGTATCGCACGACCAAAAAAGCCAAATTGCGAAACATCAAAACTGCTTTCGACTTTGTCCAGCCGCAACACGAGGCCTGGATCAAGAAGGAAATGGGCGTCATTGGACTTCGGTTGAAATATGAGCTGGAAGGAAAATCAGTTTTAGACTTGGAACCCATTCCAGACCAAAAGAAAAGCATTGCCACCACTAGAAGTTTTCCCAAACAAATTGCCGATTTTGACCTGTTGCGCGAACGCGTGGCAACTTTTGCCTCGGTTTGTGCCGAAAAATTGCGGAAACAAAAATCCTGTTGCCACACGATTATCGTGATGTTGGTCATTGACAGACACACCGTCAAGACATCGAAATATTATTATACTATGGCGGTTACGCTGCCCTTTGCCACAAATTCGACGTTAACCATTTCGAACGCGGCCATCGATATGTTGAAAAAATTACACCAAGGGAATGAAACCCTAAAGTTTAAAAAAGCAGGAGTTATTGTCACCGAATTGATTGACGAAAACAAGAAACAATTGCAATTGTTCGATGAGGAAAACCCCAAACATTTGGTTTTGATGCAAGTGATGGATAAACTGAATACTAAAATTGGCAAAACGAAAGTGAAATTAGCCACGCAAAACTTAAATCTCACTTGGAACATGAACCAGAATCATCTCTCGCCTAGATACACGACTAATTTCAACGATATTCTCGAAATACGATGTCAATAAACAAAGAACAAAAATTAATTTTTTTTCATCCTGATTTTGAAAGCGAACTGAGGATTCCTTTCCTAAAAGAAGGTGTTTCGGCAGGATTCCCCTCGCCGGCAGCCGATTTTATGGAAACCAATATCGACTTGAATAAGGAGTTGAGTAAAAATCCATTGGCCACTTTTTACATCAAAGTTAAAGGGAATTCAATGATAGACGCGGGCATTAACGACAAAGATGTACTCGTAGTAGATCGAAGTATGGAACCCCAAAACAACAAAATCGCCATTTGTTTTATCGATGGGGAATTTACCGTAAAACGCATTCAAGTCGAAAAAGACTGCTTGTACCTTATGCCCGAAAATCCTAAATTTTCTCCGATAAAAGTTACCGAAGAAAACGAATTGATCATTTGGGGAATAGTTACCTATGTGATAAAGGCGGTGTAAAAAACCTATTTTATTCCAAGCTGTCTCTTAAAAAAGCTCCAACTTTCTAGATAAACATCAATATCCTTGGGGTTGTTGTGTTCCCCATTGATTACTTTTAATAGCACCACTTCCGGTTTGCCTTTTTGGCTGTAAGTATATTTTTCAATAGTTTTACCATCCGTTGGGTCAGTATCAGGTAATACTTCCATTGTGGGATCTCCTTTGTATCCGCCTAACGTTGCCCAATAATGAAAGCTTTCGTCTGTTGAACGAACCAATCCTTTGTTTTTGGCCGAAATCCCACCATTGTAGGGGTTTGTTTGATCGTTGGTTCCATTGATAATCATGACCGGCATAGGCATTTTCTTTTCAATACAATCCATATTGGATGGGTCAGGAATATTGGCAACAATAGCTGTGATCCCTTTGAATTTTTCAGGCATGGTCATGGCTAATGTATAGACCATGTGTCCCCCACCCGATGTTCCTATAGCAAATACTCTGGCGGGATTTATTTTATAATTCGCCACATAATAATCAATCATTTGGCTAAAAAAAGCATTCTCGTCTATATTTTCAACATTAGCTGCGGCGGGGGCATTTTTTCTACATTCATTCCAATTTTTTTTATATCCATCAGGAAACACCATTAGAATAGACTCGGAATCGGCCAGTGCCATTAGTTTAGTGGTACTTTTCATCGATTTAAGACCGTTGCCACCAGAACCGTGCAATACAAAAATCAAGCTAGCTTTAGTGTTACTTACCGATGGCTTATTGAAATGGAAACTGCGGTAATGCCCGTCAATCCATAAAGAGTCGTTAATAACTTGTGCTTTAACACCTATAAAAATCAGGAGTATTCCAATTAACAGGGGGGTGCTAAAATTATTTTTCATTTATGGTTTTTATATTTCAAGTTTTACCAAAAATAGCAATTGTCAGGTAATAAAAAACAGCCCCTGTTTGGTGTGTTTTTATATCCAAACGGTAGACTTTTAAATTTTAAATGACTCATTACTATTCGCAATAAATTTTTCTTTTGCACCCCGATTTGAAGAAAGTACTTACTTAAAAAAACTATTTAGACATTTAATTTAGTTTTTTTCCTTTTGTCCCTTTCCTGAACATCAATTACAGCAACTGCGGTCATATTGACTATTTCGTTTACACTAGCTCCCAATTGAACAATGTGCACCGCTTTACTAAGCCCCATTATTATTGGCCCAATTGATTCTGATTTGTGGAGTTCTTTTAAAAGTTTATAGGTAATATTTCCGGATTCTAGATTTGGAAAAATTAAAGTATTTACCTTTTTTCCTGCCAGTTTAGAAAACGGGAATTTACTTTTTAAAAGTTCTGTATTTAAAGCAAAATCAGATTGTAATTCGCCATCGACTACTAGACTCGGATTATTAGTGTGTAATAGTGCAACAGCATCTCTAACTTTGGTAGCATTAGCATGTGCAGAAGAACCAAAATTCGAATACGAAAGCATAGCCATAATTGGATCAAATCCTAATGTTGTGGCTACATTGGCAGTCATTTGAGCAATATCGGCTAATTCTTCTGCTGTAGGATTAATATTTATAGCGGTATCTGCAAGAAAAAGAGGTCCTCGTTCCGTAGTCATGATGTTCACTGTTGCTACTTTTTTTACTTTTGAAGCTTTACCAATCAATTCAAAAATAGGCTTGGCAACTGTGGGGTACGCTCTAGTATAACCGGATATCATTCCGTCTACATCACCTTCGGTTACCATCATAGCACCAAAGTAATTGCGCTCTCTCATTTTAGATTGAGCACTATAAAAGGTTACACCGCTCCGTTTTCTATTTTCCCAATATTTTGTTGCATATTGATCTCTTTTGACTTTAGTTTCTTTTGATTTTGGGTCAATTATTAGAATGTCTGCGTCGAATTCAATTTCTCTTTTTAATTCTAATATTGTCTCTTTGTGGCCCAATAAAATTGGAATTGCAATACCTTCATCATAAACAATTTGAGCTGCCTTCAAAACATCTAAATGATCTGCTTCGGCAAAAACAATTTTTTTAGGATTTAATTTCGCCCTGTTATGCAACATTCGAACTATTTTGTTGTCATTTCCTGAACGAAGTAATAACTCTTCTTTATACTTATCCCAATCTTTGATAGGCATTTTTGCCACACCACTTGCTACTGCTGCTTTAGCAACCGCTATTGGTATTGACGAGATGAGTCTCGGGTCAAATGGTTTAGGAATAATGTAATCTTTACCAAAAGCAAGTCGAGTCTCACCATAGGCAATATTAACTTGTTCCGGAACAGATTCTCTAGTTAAATCGGCTAATGCTTTGACAGCAGCCATTTTCATTTCTTCATTAATTTTGGTGGCTCTTACATCGAGAGCGCCTCTAAAAATAAACGGAAAACCTAAAACATTGTTCACCTGATTAGGAAAATCAGATCTTCCCGTTGCCATAATTATATCTTTTCGGGTACGAATGGCTAAATTATAATCAATCTCTGGGTCAGGATTTGCCATAGCAAAAACAATAGGGTCTTTTGCCATCGAAAGTAACATTGCTGGACTCACCAAATCGGCGACAGATAAACCAATAAAAACATCGGCTTCGACCATTGCCTCATCCAATGTGTCAATCTTTCTATCGGTAGCAAATTCTAATTTTTCGGCAGATAAATTTTCTCTATCACTTCGGATGACTCCTTTACTGTCAAGCATTACAATGTTCTTAGCATTTGCACCAAAAGCCTTGTACAACTTAGTACAAGAAACTGCCGCCGCACCTGCTCCACTGATTACAATGCGTATCTCTTCTATTTTTTTCTCGGTTATTTCTAGTGCATTCAATAAGGCTGCCGCTGATATGATTGCTGTACCGTGCTGATCATCATGCATCACAGGAATATCCAACTCTTCTTTTAATCTCCTTTCAATTTCAAAGGCTTCGGGAGCTTTGATGTCTTCAAGATTGATTCCTCCAAAAGTAGGCGCCATGATTTTGACCGTTTCAATGAATTTATCGACATCTTTGGTGTCCAATTCAATATCGATACTATCGATATCCGCAAAGATTTTAAACAATAATGATTTTCCTTCCATTACCGGTTTCGAAGCCTCAGGTCCAATATCGCCTAACCCTAAAACAGCAGTTCCATTGGTAATAACCGCAACTAAATTTCCCTTAGAAGTATATTTGTAAACATCATCTTTATTTTCAGCTATTGCCAAACAAGGTTCAGCAACACCAGGAGAATAGGCTAATCCTAAATCTCGTTGGGTAGCATACGGCTTAGTTGGGACAATTTTTATTTTTCCGGGTTGTGGATATTCGTGGTAATTTAAAGCCTCAATTCTTAATTTTTCGTTGCTCATGGTTTTGAATTCTTTATTAAATTTGTTTTGTTGTACTAATTAGAAAAAAAATAGATTTTTTATTTTAACGCGTTTTAAAATCATAATCATCAACCAATTGTTTCAAAAAATCTGAATTTTCTTGACTCAAAAGTAACAAGTATAATTTCTGACTATTCTTATCGGTTGTAGTAATGCGATTTGGAATTTTAGAGGTTTTTTCATTTGTAAAATATTTAAAAAAGGTCA
>CAZHVE010000054.1:0-15082 GCA_964535705.1 uncultured Flavobacterium sp. | reverse complement strand
CAAAAATAAATTTTTTACTGAAAAAGACAAGTAAAAAATCATTTATTTTTAATTAAAATTAAGAACGTGTTTTCAGACAGCAGATTTCGGGTTACAGATTTCAGATTGGCAGCAGGAAAATTTATTTGAATTACTGCAAATCTGTTGTCTAAAATATTTGAATTCTGCCTTCTGTAACCTGAAATCTGCGACCTGATTACTTTCTTGGAATCCATTTTACTTCCTCAGCGTTGAAATCATTTGACAACTTTCGTGCCAACACAAAAAGGTAGTCAGAAAGGCGGTTCAAGTATATAATTGCGATTTCGGCAACAGGTTCGTTATGGTCTAAATGTACCACCAAGCGTTCTGCACGTCGGCAAACGCATCGAGCAATATGACAATATGACACCGTAGTATGTCCGCCCGGTAAAACAAAATGGGTCATTGGTGGAAGGGCTTCTTCCATAGTGTCAATTTCTTTTTCGAGCAATTCGATGTCACCTTCCACTATTCCTAGTTTTTGCAAACGCAATTCCCCGTTTTTCTTTACTTCTTTTTCAGGCGGAGTAGCTAGAATGGCACCAATAGTGAACAATCGATCTTGAATTTCTATCAATATTTTTTTGTAATGCGGATTTATTTCTTGGTCGCGAATTAACCCAATATAGGAATTTAACTCATCAACCGTTCCGTAACTTTCTATGCGAATGTGGTCTTTTGGAACTCGTGTTCCACCGAAAAGGGACGTAGTTCCTTTATCCCCGGTCTTAGTGTATATTTTCATTTAATTGATAATTGATAATTGATAATTGATAATTGATAATTATCAATTGTTAATCCTAATTGTATCGCTTTCAATCATTCCGTCACGCAAACGAATGATTCTTTTGGCATGGGCCGCGATTTCTTCCTCATGCGTGACCACAATGATGGTGTTCCCTTTGTCGTGAATTTCTTTTAAAAGTTTCATGATTTCTTCGGAAGTTTTGCTGTCCAAATTCCCTGTAGGTTCATCGGCAAGAATGATAGAAGGCTTGTTAACCAAGGCTCTGGCTATTGCGACTCTTTGCCTTTGTCCTCCCGAAAGCTGATTGGGTTGAAAATTCATTCGGTCTCCTAAATTTACTTCTTGCAAAACTTTAGTCGCTCTTGCTCTCCTTTCAGATTTGGAATAACCAGCGTAAATCATGGGTAAAGCCACATTATCAAGCGCAGAGGTTCTGGGTAAAAGGTTGAAGGTTTGAAAGATAAAGCCAATTTCCTTGTTTCTAATTTCAGCCAATTCATTGTCGCTCATTTGACTGACGTCTTTTCCATTTAAAATATAATTTCCTGAAGTGGGCGTGTCCAAACAACCTAAAAGGTTCATCAAGGTAGATTTTCCCGAACCCGATGGTCCCATAAGTGCTACATATTCGCCTTTGATTATTTCTAAATCAATCCCTTTTAGCACGCAAACAATTTCATTTCCAAGAACAAAATCTCGCTTGATGTTGGTTATTTTGATTAATGACTTCATTAGATTTGAGAATGTAGTTTAAAGATTTTCATTTCAGATTTTAAAAGTACAAAATTGATTTTTATAATAGTGGATTGAAATTCATTTTCGTTACAATAACTCATTTAAACTCGAATCACAAAATGCTCTTTTTCTTGTTCTTTTCTAAAGAAAACCAATCCCCATTGAAAAGTATCTATGGTAACAGTCACTTTTGGGTGTTTTTTGATTATTTTCCAGGCTTTTTCCATTTCTGCAGACCAATGAATATCATCAAAAATCCAAACTGTTTCATTGGTAATTGTTGGTAATAAAATTTCAAAATAATTCAAAGTGGCTTTTTTTGAATGGTTGCCGTCGAAGAAAATTAGGTCTTGGGTTTTGGGTCTTGGGTCCTGGGTTTTGAAGTAATTATTGAATTCGAATACAACAGAATTTATATTCGTTAAGCCAATTTTATCAAATTGATCCTGAGCGATTTTTGTCGTTTCCGGACAGCCTTCCAATGTTGTTATTTTTGCTTTTGGATTCCCCAAGGCTAGGGCTGAGGTAGCCAGTCCTAATGAAGTTCCAATTTCCAAAACACTTTCTGGCTGAAAATAATTTGTGATTCGGAACAGTAATTCAGCGCGTTTTTGGTTGATTCCAGCCGTTTTAGCAATCTTTGAGATTTGCCTTGAATTGGATTTGAAAACTTTCGAACCAGCTCCAAAATCAGTTACTTCAATTGTGTTTTTGTTTTCTAAAAGTGAATTTCGATAATTTTTTAGAACTTGATATTCGGGTTTTGGTTTTCGGTCATAAAAACATTTGGTTACCAAATGAAACACAAATGGCGAATGCACTGCGTGTTCGTTTTTGGAGTTCCAAAGGAATTTGAGGTAGGATTTTATTTGGAATAACATAAAAAGTTACAAATAGGAGTGCGAAGATAATAAGATAATAGTCCAATGTCCAATATCTTAAAGTCAAAAGTTGCAAAATTGGCAAATTTTAGAAGGTATTGATAGGACTTTCGACTTTATGACTTGAATCCGCCAAACAATAAATTTAAGAAATAAAAAAACCACAACTAGTTGTGGTTTTTTATGGGTTAACACCTTCTTACAAAATCCGAATTTTTTTGGTTTTGTCAGAACATGATGTATTTTGGGTGCGTTAATTGGATTGTTCTTGGTATTCCATGGTGTAGTCTTGAGAGTGAACTCTAAATATTCCATTGTCAAACAATTGCATAATTACTTTATTTCCGTCTTCTGAATTGGTAGTGATATATCTGTATTTAAGACCGTCTTTTGAAACGCCTTCTTTGATAGTTCCTGTTTTGTAATATCTTTCTGCAGTTTCGGAAGAGTCAAAATAAAATACGATATCTCCTTTGTCATTGCCGCTAAAGATGACTTTTAGGTTTATTTCTTCTAATTTTCCGATTTCATTATTTATTCTATCTTTTTTTAATACATGATCGTAATGTTTTACAAATGTTTGAGCATTCATCGATGTTCCAATAGAGAAAACAAGTAAGGTAAATGATTTTAGTAAGAAAATTTTAGCAGATTTTTTCATGGTTTGTGTGTAATGTTAGTAGTTTAAATTAAAAAATTTCCAGTTTTGGAATCTTGTAAACAATCTTTTATAATTTGCTCCAAATATAAATATTTGTTTTGATACTAGCATGAATTTCCAATAAAAAGGACTATATTATCCGTTTTTTAGTTTAAAAAATAAAATAGCATTCGGTTTGTTATCGTGCTAAATACATCACCATCCACAATGCTACTATGGAAATGAGGATCCAAAGTACTACACCTTGCAATAATGGTTTTATGCCAACAGATTGTAATACTTTTTTTGATAGTCCACAGCCAATTAAAAAAAGCGTCACCGTGAGTCCTGCTTTGGCAATTGCCACCAAATAACTATTATATTCTTGCACTAAAGGAATATAAGTATTGGCCATCATGGCAAGTACAAACAATCCTATGAAGTAGGGTATTTTTAGTTTGTTGTTTTTGTTATTAAACAATATCATTGATAAAAATACCACAGGAATAATCCATAAAGCCCTCGCCAATTTTACAGTTGTCGCAATTTCTAATGCTTCGGTACCGTATTTACTTGCTGCCCCAACTACGGAACTAGTGTCGTGTATGGCAATTGCACACCATAAGCCAAACTGATTTTGAGAAAGGTCTAACTGATGTCCAAGTAAAGGAAATAAAACCAACGCAATAGAATTTAAAATAAAAATGGTACCTAAAGCAACCGAAATCTGTTTTTCCTCCGCTTTTATTACTGGCGAAATGGCCGCAATTGCACTGCCCCCACAAATAGCCGTTCCCGCTGAAATCAGATAGGATGTTTTCTTTTCTATTTTCAGTAGCTTGCCCATAAAAAAACCAATAACCAATGTTCCGATAATTGAAATCACGGCAAATAGAATGCCTTCTTTTCCTGCCTTCATCGCATTATTGACATTCATTCCAAATCCCAAACCCACCACCGAAATTTGCAATAAAAGGTGTGTGGCTTTATGGTTGAGGTGCAAATAGGGGTGTCCAACAAATTGGGCAATTATCAGGCCCATAAAAAGTGCTATGGGCGGTGTTATAAGCGGCGACAAACAAAATACAAATGCCAATAAAAAAATCACTTCCCTTGTAGTTATTGTTCTGTCTAAAATTTTGTCTTTAGACTGTTTTGGGTTTGTGCCTGATTTTAATTTCTGCATTATTTTTTTGCTGCTATATTTTCTCAAGTTTCTGACTTTGATAAGTGACCAATTTCAGGTAGCTCGTTACTTACGACCTACTTCCTTAGCCCAGTTGCCCCTAAATATTATTTTTTGGTCGTGTATTCTAAAGATAAACTTACCACATTGAACCGAAACACCTGCCGATGCGTTTACAACCCAGCTATTATCTGGGATAGTAAAGAAATTTTCGGATGTAATTGTCTTTTTATCTAGTTGGTCTTTAATTGAAACAGTTGCTTGTGGACCAACTTCCCAGCCAAGATGGGTATTGTAACTTACCTTTAAATCACCCATTAATTTGAATTTTTCATTGGTTTCTATTTTAGTTTTTATGCTGGCTATTTTACCTTCGTTTAAATCTAGTCCTGGAGTTACCTCGATGGTCAATTTTGGCAATTCGAAAGCTGTTTTTGAGGCCAGAATATTAATGGATTCGTTTTTAATAATTGTGTTTTCCTTATCATAAAATTCGAAGGCCAGTTCCATATCTTCAATTCCTAAGGGATTAATTGTCAGTTGATCCGCAAAATAGCCCTCGCTGCTGATACTTTTTGAATAGATTATTTTATCATGAAATTTCACAACCACTTTTTTAACCTCCTTGTCATTATATAGTTCTAAGGGTATCGCAGTCCCGGTATGTATTGAACTGTTTTTGGGGCTAATAATAAGTCCTTTCATGTAATCGCGCATAGCAAACCAAACGGGGCGCGGTGAACCATATTTATCATTAAAATCGCTGTATCCCCAGAAACCAAACCATTCTTCTGGTTGGTCTAAAGCATGACTATTTTTATCGCCACCTTTCCACCAGCCGTCGGCATAATAAAACGGGCACATCCCTACAGCGCCGGCATCAATAAGGTCACGGTAATTTGCAATAAGCCCATCGCTTTGTTGTTTTAGGGTATTGCCACCATAACGTCCGTATCCTTTATGCGAAATCGAGTAGCCAAATTCAGTAGTTATAAAGGGTTTGTTGAGTCCGTTTAGTTCATTCAACCCTTTGATGTAATCCTTAAAGCCTATGGTAGCAGACTGGGCTTCATTATGGTCATAACAATTGTAAGCATAAACATCAAAAAAACTTTCATCCATGTAATCACTAATCATTGCATTTGCCGAAAGTGTTACCGGAATTCCCGGATGTCCTTTGTGAATATTTTCGATTAGAGTTTTCATAAGTTCTACAAACGCCTTTCCAGAAACTTGATGAATATGTTCTGTTTGAGGTTCATTGATAACCAGATAGGTAATTATACAATCGTATTTTTTGGAATACTCGGTAACCTTTTTTACTTTTTCAACACATTCCTTTACAAATGCAGGGTCACCATAATTTTTTTCAGGATTAACATCTATACCCATAATCAGTTTTAGTCCCGATTGCTGTACTAGTTTTAATTGGGCCTCAGAAAATTGACTCCAAGTTCTAATAGTGTTGTATCCTCCTTTCTTGATTACTTTCAAATCGAATTTCAATAAATCAAGATTGTCATTCTGTTGCCCTTCATAAGGATGCTGTCCCGGACGGGCACCAATTTCATATCCGATGGCTTTGATAAAAAACTTATGTCCGTTTAGGTAGTACCAATTATCCTTTAGTTCAATTATAGATTTCTGTTGGGAATAGGCGGAAAAGATGGAAAAAAGGAACAATATACTTATCAGCGTTAATTTGTTTTTCATGGTTTATAGATATTAGGTTAGTTTAGAGAATCCTGGTCAGGAAAAAAATATTGGTAGCTAAATTAAACTATTATTCAGATTAGCCAAAAGATCCCAATGAAAAACCAAAACAGAGTTTGTTGGCTTTATTGCTCAGTAAAATTATATGTTTTGTGTTTTAGGAAATTTTATAATGACTATTAAAAAACATATGCTACTGATAATCAGTTATATTTCTGTTGTATGAAAAATTTAAGTATCTTTAAATAAAGTAATTTCACAACAATTTAATCCGTTTAATCATGAAAAAATTAAATATTATTTGGGTAATGGTAATGGCTTTTGTAATAAACATGACGCCAATTTTTGGACAATCGGAATCTAAAAAGGATAAAATTATTGCTGACAGTAATGCAGCAAAGGCGGAGTTTATCGAAAAGGATCCTCTTATGAAAGGCCTTTTTGAAAAAGCGCATGGCTTTGTCATCTTTCCCAATGTTGGCAAGGGGGGATTTGGTATAGGGGCGGCGGCAGGCAATGGGGCTGTATATGAACACAACAAGTTGATAGGTATGGCTAAGTTGTCACAACTGAGTATAGGATTCCAAGTGGGTGCACAAGCGTATCGGGAGGTAATTTTTTTCGAATCCAAAAGGGAAATGGAACGGTTTAAAGATAGTCGATTCGAGTTTTCTGCCCAGGTCTCGGCAGTTGCCGCAACAGAAGGCGCCTCAGCGAATGTAAAGTATACGAATGGAGTATTAGTGTTCACCATGCAGAAGGGGGGACTTATGTATGAGGCATCGATTGGCGGGCAAAAATTTAAGTTCAATAAATTGTAGTGTTTTTTGCTCATTATTTATAACAGACCCGACAGATTTAAAACCTTTCGGGTCTTACAATTCTTCTATTTTTTGTTGTAACTTATCTTTGTGGCTCTTACCTGTAGATTTATAATGTAATTCTGCGCTAGCTGTCGATGATACTTCGACGAGTATGGGGTTTCTTTTTAATTTCGATATGACAAGCAGACACTTCATCAATATGTGATTGCGTTGTATCTCAATAACGCTTTATCCTTCAATCTTCGCACTCAGTTCAAACCAACGTTCCTCTTTCGCCTCAATTTTAGTGATGATGTTTTCCAATTCTTTGGCTTTAGCAAGCACCTCTTTTTCGTATACTTTTCCGTCTGAAAATAATTGTTCTATTTTAGCTTTGTCAATTTCTAAATCTTTGATTTCTCTTTCTATTTTTTGAAATTCTTTCTGCTCGTTGAACGTTAAATTTCCGGTGGGATTGTTTTGTTTCCAGTCTTTCTTTTCGGCCTTGTTGTCTTCTTTTTGCGCCACATCTGCACTGTCTTCGTACGCCCTGAAATCGGAGTAGTTTCCGGGAAAATTTTCTATTTCGCCTTGTCCCCTGAAAACAAATAAATTGTCCACGATTTTATCCATGAAATACCTATCGTGCGAAACGACCAACAAACAACCCGGATAGTCCAAAAGGAAACTTTCTAAAACATTCAAGGTCACGATATCCAAATCATTCGTGGGTTCATCCAGAATCAAAAAGTTCGGATTTTGGATTAAAACGGTACATAGATACAATCGTTTCAACTCGCCACCACTGAGTTTTTCTACAAAATCGTGTTGTTTTTTTCGGTCAAAAAGAAAGCGCTCCAACAGTTGTCCTGCCGAAATAATTTTTCCTTTTGTGAGCGGAATGTATTCGCCATATTCCTTGATGATATCAATTACTTTTTGTCCCGGTTTTGGGTTGATGCCACTTTGAGTATAATAGCCCACTTTAATGGTGTCTCCCTTAATCACTTTTCCGCTGTCTAATGGGATGGTTCCGGTAATCAAGTTTAAAAAAGTAGATTTCCCGGTTCCGTTTTTTCCGATGATTCCTACGCGTTCACCCCGTTGAAAATCGAAGCTGAAATTATCCAAAATAACATGGTCTTTGAATTTTTTGGAGACTTTGTGAAGCTCGATAATCTTGCTTCCCATGCGCTCCATATTGATTTCTAGTTCTACAGCGTTTTCCCGTCGGCGGCTTTGGGCTTTTTCCTTAATTATGTAGAAATCATCTTGACGTGATTTGCTTTTGCAAGTTCTGGCTTTGGGTTGGCGACGCATCCATTCGAGTTCTTCGACAAACAAGTTTTGGGCTTTGTCCACACTCGAATTTTCGGAAGCAATGCGCTCTTCTTTTTTCTCTAAATAATAAGAATAATTGCCTTTATATTGATAAATTTTTCCATTGTCGAGTTCTATGATTTCGTTACAAACTCGCTCTAGAAAGAAACGGTCGTGTGTAACCATAAACAGGGTGATATTTTCTTTGGTAAAATAGCTTTCTAGCCATTCAATCATCTCCAAGTCTAAATGATTCGTGGGTTCATCCAGAATCAACAAGTCGGGACGATTGATCAAAATAATGGCGAGAGACAATCTTTTTTTCTGTCCGCCCGAAAGGTTTTTTACTTTCAATTTAAAGTCTTCTAACTTCAATTTGAATAAAATTTGCTTGTATTGGGTTTCAAAATCCCAGGCATTGTGTTGGTCCATTCCGTCGAAAGCTTTTTGGTATGCTTCTTCATCTTCAGGATTTTCCAATGCTTTTTCGTATGCCTCAATCACCTTCAAACTCTCGTTGTCCGAGGCGAAAATACTTTCCTCAATAGTTAACTCGTCTTGTAATTTATTGTTTTGCGACAAAAAAGCCATTCGAATACTTTTTCGAAGTATTACTTGCCCAGTATCAGGTTCGTCAAAACCGTTAATGATGTTCATTATGGTGGTTTTTCCGGAACCGTTCTTGGCTATGAAAGCAATTTTTTGGTCTTTGTTTATTCCGAACGAAATGTTTTCAAAAAGGCTACGCTCTCCAAAAGATTTCGAAATATTTTCGACTGATAAGTAATTCACAAGTGTAATTTTTTGCAAAAGTAAGTCATTGCAAGGCACGAAGCAATCTTTTAATTTTTTAGACTTTACAACTCTGAACCTTTGCATCTTTGGGACTTAAAATATATCTTTGAAAAATGCAACTATCCGTCATCATTCTTAATTATAATGTCCGCTATTTTCTAGAGCAATGTGTTCTAAGTGTCGAAAATGCCATAAAAAACATAGAGGCGGAAATCATTGTCATCGACAATAATTCTTCTGACGACAGCTGCACGATGATGAAGCAGCGTTTCTCTCACATTAAATTAATCGAAAATGAGCAGAATTTAGGTTTTCCAAAAGGCAATAACATTGGGGTTGCTCAAGCTAAAGGCGAATATATTTGTATTCTCAATCCCGATACCGTTGTTTCCGAAGATGCTTTTACGAAAGTATTGGCTTTTGCCAAAAAGCAATCCCATTTAGGAATTGTCGGCGTGAAACTCATCGACGGAACGGGTAATTTTCTGCCGGAAAGCAAACGGGGTATTCCAACACCTTGGGTTGCTTTTACCAAAATCACGGGCTTGTATAAAATTTTTCCGAAATCAAGAATCTTCGGGAAATATTACGCCCAACATCTATCAGAAAATGAAACCGGAAAAGTTGATATCCTTGTAGGGGCTTTTATGATGATGAAACGGGATTTGTATAATGAAATCGGCGGTTTTGATGAAAATTGTTTTATGTATTCGGATGATATTGACCTCTCGTATAGGGTTTTGAAAAAAGGAAAATCGAACTATTATTTTCATGAAACATCGGTTATACATTATAAAGGGGAAAGCACGGTAAAGGATGGAACTTATATGAAACGCTTTCAGGAAGCAATGAATTTTTTCTATAAAAAGCATTTTAAAGTTTCTTTTTTCTTCTCCGTTTTCATGAAAATTGGAATCCTGTTTTTTTCTTTCGTTAAAATGTTTCAAGGGACTCCAAAACAGAAAATAAATCCGGAAAATTATATTTTAGTTTCCGAAGACGAACTTTTAAGAGAAGAATTGCAAAATAAATTAAGAAGTCCAATACAACTTCAAAAGGCATCGCAGCTAGTTTTCGAAAACGAAAATTCGGAGGTTATCTTTGACCAAAATTATAATAGTTTTAAAATAATAATTGAAGCTTTAGAAGCTAATAAAAATAAAGGACTGTCTTTTAAGATTCTTCCCAAATCATCCCGTTTTTTGATTGGAAGTAATAGTAGTTTTGACAGAGGGGAAGTCATAAATTTTTAGGAATTGCAATTTTTGAATTCGTGTATATTTGTACAATTCGGGGCTAAAACTAAAAATAATTACTAATTTTGCAAGCAGAAAAACAAAACCAACTTCATAGGTAACAATATGGCAAGATTTGAATTGAAACTCCCTAAAATGGGAGAAAGTGTTGCTGAAGCAACCATTACAAATTGGTTGAAGCAAGTTGGCGATACAATTGAAGTCGATGATGCTGTAGTTGAAATTGCCACTGACAAGGTGGATAGTGAAGTGCCATGCGAAGTTTCAGGGGTTTTGGTTGAGCAATTGTTTTCAAAAGGAGATTTGGTTCAAGTCGGTCAAACCATTGCCATTATCGAAACACAAGGAGATGATGTTGTCGAAACTCTGAGACAAGTAGTTGATACTCCGATTGAAGTAGCAACAATTGAAAAAAGTATTGAAGTTGCTAAGGAATCTGTTGCTTCGCCAACAAATTTCTCTGATTCTGATAAATTCTTTTCTCCATTAGTGAAAAATATTGCGAAAGAAGAAGGCGTTTCTCTTTCTGAAATAGAAACCATTAACGGAACCGGAAAAGAAGGTAGAGTTACAAAAAATGACATATTAGACTTCGTTGCCCATAAAAAAACGGAGCCAAGAGCCAAGAACGAAGTGCCCTTTGCTCAACCTATACAGAATGTTACCCATAGCGTGGTCGTAGGACAACAACCAACTCCCATTTCTATAAATGGCGGTGACGAAATTATCGAAATGGACCGGATGAGAAAGCTGATTTCGGGCTATATGATGGCTTCGATTCAAACCGCAGCTCACGTGCAATCGTTCCTAGAAGTTGATGTGACCAATATTGTAAAATGGAGGGAAAAGGTCAAAGTCGCTTTCGAAAAAAGAGAAGGCGAGAAGCTGACTTACACCCCTATTTTTATGGAGGCTGTCGCAAAAGCGTTGAAGGATTTCCCGATGATGAATATTTCTATCGATGGAGATTACATTATAAAAAAGAAAAACATAAATCTTGGAATGGCGGCGTCTTTACCGAATGGCAATCTGATTGTTCCAGTTATAAAAAATGCAGATCAATTGAATTTGGTAGGAATGGCCAAAGCCGTTAATGATCTAGGAAACCGTGCTAAAACAGGAAAACTTAAACCAGACGACACCCAGGGAGGAACTTATACGGTTACTAATGTGGGGACTTTTGGAAGTGTTTTCGGAACGCCAATTATCAATCAGCCACAAGTTGGAATATTAGCACTTGGAGTCATTCGCAAAGTCCCAGCCGTAATCGAAACTCCTGAAGGTGATTTTATTGGCATTCGCCAAAAAATGTTCCTTTCGCACAGTTATGATCATCGCGTAGTTGATGGTGCACTTGGTGGAAATTTTGTAAAACGCGTTGCAGATTATCTTGAAGCATTTGACGTGGACAGCGATTTTTAATTTTTTACAACTTTAAAAATATTCAAAACCAAATCACTTTATAGTAGGATTGGTTTTTTTGATTTTTTGAGCAAAACTTTTTTAATAATCGACAAATGGTAACTCCAAAACTATATATTTGTCGAATCAAAAATTAAAAATGGAACTCAAACTTAACAAACCAATTTGTTTTTTCGACCTTGAAACCACTGGGATTGACGTAGCCAAAGATCGAATTGTTGAAATAGCAATTTTCAAAGTCTTTCCTAACGGCAATAAAGAAAGTAAAACTTGGTTAGTCAATCCAACTATCCCAATTCCACCTCAATCTACTGCTATTCATGGAATCAGTGATGAAAAAGTAGCCAACGAACCTACTTTTAATCAATTGGCTTCACAGGTTTATACTATGATTAAGGATTCGGATTTGGCAGGCTATAATTCAGATCGTTTTGATATTCCATTATTGGCAGAAGAATTGCTTCGTGCAGGAGTTGATTTTGATATGAAAAATAGAGTTTCAGTTGACGTACAAACCATTTTTCACAAAATGGAAGAGCGAACATTAAGTGCAGCATTAAAATTTTATTGTGGTCAAAGTCTTGAAAATGCCCATTCTGCCGAGGCGGATACGATGGCGACCTACGAAATTATGAAAGCTCAATTAGATCGTTATCCGGAATTGGAAAACGATATCAAATTGCTATCGGAATTCACAACCCGAAAAAAAATTGCGGATTTTGCAGGGATGATTGCTTTTGACAAAGATGACGATGAAATTTTTACTTTCGGAAAACACAAAGGAGTAAAAGTAGACAAGGTTTTAGAAGCAGAGCCAGGGTACTTCAGTTGGATTCAAAATGCGGATTTTCCATTATACACAAAGAAAGTGCTGACGGCAATTAAGTTGAGAAAACTGAATACAAAATAGGTTTTAGGTAATGGATTAACCCCTATACCCAACACCCAATACCTAAATTATGAAAATCATCTGCATCGGGAGGAATTACGCCAATCATATTGAAGAGTTACAAAACGAAAGACCAACAGAACCTGTTGTTTTTATGAAACCAGATTCGGCAGTTTTACTAAAACAGCATCCTTTTGTAATTCCGGAATTTTCACAGGAGATTCACCACGAAATAGAATTAATTGTTAAGATAAGTAAAGTCGGAAAGCATATTGACACCAAGTTTGCCCATAAATATTATGATGAAATTAGTGTGGGAATTGATTTTACCGCGCGTGATGTTCAAGATCAATTAAAAGCGAATGGATTGCCTTGGGAAAAAGCAAAGTCGTTTGATGGTTCAGCTGTAATTGGAGAATTTTTACTCAAAAAACAATTTAATTCACTAGAAAATATTACTTTTGAATTGACTAACAATAATAAAACAGTCCAAAAAGGCAATGCTAGTCTCATGTTGTGGAAGATTGACGAACTCATTTCATTCGTTTCTCAATATTTCACTTTAAAAATAGGTGATATTGTTTTTACCGGAACACCCGAAGGTGTTGCGGTTGTGAAACCAGAAGACGTTTTGGAAGGATTTTTGGAAGGAAATAAACTATTTAGTATAAAAATAAAATAATGGCACTACATTACAATTTAGCAAAAGTGTACGCACTTTCAGACAACGATCCGGAATTTGTAAACCAAATCCTAACATTATTTGTTACGGAAATCCCCGAAGATTTAATAGAAATAAAGGAAGGAATTAAGAAGAAAGATCATAAACATGCTTATGCTTATGCGCACAAAGTAAAACCTAGTCTTGATTTACTTGGGCTCAACATAGCTTTCGAAGAAATTCTTCAGATTGAGGCTTGGACTAAGGCTGAAGGGGAAAAGAAAGAGATAAAAGAGACCTTTAAGAGCGTTAAGAACCAAGTAGAAGAAGCTGTCAAGGAATTGAAAAAAGACTTTGGTTTGTAAAAAATCCATTTGAAATAAAAAAAGCACTTGTTTTTAAAGAAAGGTTAAGTCTTAGCTTTTCAAAATTTATTTTGGAGTAATTCCTAAATCAAAAAACCTATATCAAAAATGAAAGCAGCCATAATTACTATAGGTGATGAAATTCTCATAGGGCAAATTGTAGATACGAATTCTGCTTTTATAGCTAAATCATTAGACAGAATAGGTGTTGAAATTCATGAAATGATTTCTATCAGTGATAGTAAACAGCATATTTTGGATACCTTTGCAAAGTTTCAAAACAAGGTCGATTTAGTTCTGATTACCGGAGGACTTGGCCCTACAAAAGATGATGTTACCAAGAAAACTTTTTGCGATTATTTTGGGGACGAATTAATAGTAAATAAAGAAGTGGAAGAGCATGTGATTGAGTTAATCGATCGTGTTATGAACAGAAAAGCTTCTCAAATTAACAAAGACCAAGCTTTAGTTCCCTCAAAATGCACTGTGCTTCATAATAAAGTGGGTACCGCACCGGGAATGTGGATGAAAAAAGAAAATACGGTATTTGTTTCGCTACCGGGTGTTCCCTATGAAATGAAATATTTGGTCGAAAACGAAATCATTCCTAAAGTAGTTCGGGAATACAAACGCCCTTACATCCTTCACAAAACAATACTTACTTATGGTCAAGGAGAAAGTTTGGTGGCTGAGCGCATCGAAAATTGGGAAAATAATTTGCCTGATTTTATAAAATTAGCTTATCTACCAAGTCCTGGAAGGGTGCGATTGCGTCTTTCGGCTAAAGGAATCGATAAAGAATTATTGGAAACATCTATTGCTGAAAATGTAATTTCACTATCCAAAATAATAGGGGATATCATCGTAGGATATGAGGATGAAGAAACTATAGAAATAATTGTCGGACGCCTTTTGGGACAACAAAACAAAACCATCTCTACTGCTGAAAGTTGCACAGGAGGTAAAATTGCACAAATTTTGACATCGGTTTCTGGTGCTTCTAATTATTTTAACGGCAGTGTAGTGTCTTATGCGACAGAAACTAAAATTTCAGTTTTGGGGCTTTCGGAAGAATTAATCAAAGAACATTCAGTAGTAAGCGCGGCAGTTGTAAAGCAAATGGCAATCAATGTTAAAAGGATGATGAAAACAGACTATGCTATTGCCACAACTGGGAATGCCGGACCGACGAAAGGGGATTCAAATGCTGAGGTCGGAACGGTATTTATAGCATTGGCAACGCCAAATGAAGTGATTGTTGAACAGTTTAATTTTGGCCAACCTCGTGAAAAAGTTATAGATAGGACGGTTATTAAGAGTATGGAAATGTTGCGAAAAGAAATTTTAAAAAATCTGTAATTATTTTTTGCTTCATCCGTTTATTTTTCTTTTCTTTGCACCCTGATTTTGAATAACGATAAAAATAAGAATAATGTCTAGAGTTTGCGACCTTACAGGTAAAAGAGCGATGGTAGGAAATAACGTTTCTCACGCTATGAATAAAACTAAGAGAAAATTTTCTGTAAACTTAGTTAAAAAGCGTTTTTATCTTCCTGAAGAAGATAGATGGATTACTCTAAGAGTAGCAGCATCTACGATAAAAACAATTAATAAAAATGGAATAGCTGCGGTTTTGAAAAAAGCACA
>CAZHVE010000053.1:0-15220 GCA_964535705.1 uncultured Flavobacterium sp. | reverse complement strand
TTTCTACAGAAGCTGATTTGATTCAATTATTAAATGCAATTGATTCGCCTTCAAATGGATTTTGTATGTGTACGGGTTCTTACGGCGTTATTGCTGATAATGATTTGCCAGGAATTGTAGATCGTCATGGTGCTAAAATGAATTTTATTCACTTGAGAAGTACGCAACGTGATGCCGAAGGAAATTTCTATGAAGCTAATCATTTAGAAGGCGATGTAGATATGTACGAAGTGGTAAAATCGATTCTGAAAAAACAAAAAGAAACCAAAAGAATCATCCCAATGCGTCCAGATCATGGTCATCAAATGTTGGATGATTTGAATAAAAAAACAAATCCAGGATATTCCGGAATAGGTCGTTTACGCGGTCTTGCTGAGTTAAGAGGATTAGAAATGGGAATAGAAAAAAGTTTATTCTAATATTAAAGATGACTGAAAATACATTCATTACGGAAGATTTTTTGTTACACAGTGAAGCGGCAAGAACGCTGTATCACGATTTTGCAAAAGCGCAACCTATTTTTGATTACCACTGTCATTTGTCTCCAAAAGACATTGCCGAAGACCGCCAATTTGAGAATTTATACCAGATTTGGATCGATGGGGATCATTATAAATACAGAGCCATGCGTGCCAATGGTGTGGATGAAAAATTCATTACAGGAGACGCAAGCGATTATGAAAAATTTATCAAATGGGCAGATACGGTTCCTTATACTTTAAGAAATCCTTTGTACCATTGGACTCATTTGGAATTGAAAAACTATTTTGGAATAACAACTTTATTGAATTCAGATTCTGCCGAATCCATTTACAACCAATGTTCTGATTTATTGAAAAAACCAGAATACAGTGTAAAAAACATTCTTCGAAAAATGAATGTTGCAGTAGTAGGAACTACAGATGATCCAACAGATGATTTGCGCTACCATATACAATTGCAAGACGACAAATTTGAAATTAAAGTTTTGCCTTCCTTTCGTCCTGACAAAGCTACGGAAATGGAAAAAGGAAAAGCATTTGTAGATTGGATTCAGAAATTAGAAAAAACGGTGGGGCATTCCATTACTGATTTTTCTACTTTAATTCAATCTCTGCAAAAACGACACGATTTTTTCCATGAAATGGGTTGCCGTATTTCCGATCACGGGCATGCTAATTTTTACGGAGAGGAATATACTTCTACAGAAGTAAACTCCATATTTGAAAAAGCATTAAAAGGGGAAACAGTTTCTGTTCTGGAAATCAATAAATACAAATCGGCGGTATTATTTGAATTGGCTTTGATGAACAAGAAAAAATCTTGGGCACAGCAATTTCATGTTGGCGCCATCCGAAATAACAATGCAAAAATGCTTCAAGATATTGGGCCCGATCAAGGATTTGATTCTCTTGGCGATTTGAACATGGCTGATAACATGAGCAAGTTCTTCGGAAGATTAAGCCAATGCGATGGGTTGACCAATACTATAGTGTACAATTTGAACCCTCGCGATAGTGAAATGTTTGCTTCGATGGCGGCTAATTTTAACGATGGTATTGTTGCTGGAAAGATGCAGTATGGAGCAGCTTGGTGGTTTTTGGACCAAAAAGATGGTATGGAAAAACAACTAGACGTGCTTTCTAACTTTGGTTTATTGAGCCGATTTGTTGGAATGGTAACAGATTCAAGAAGTTTCCTTTCCTTTCCACGACACGAGTATTTTAGACGTATCTTGTGCAATGTTCTAGGAGAAGAAATTCAAAAAGGAGAATTACCAAATGATATGAAACTTATTGGAACTATGGTAGAAGCAATTTGCTATAAAAACGCAAAAGCCTACTTTGACATTAATAAACTATAAATTTAACCCGAATTTAAATGGACAAATAATTCGTTAAATTCAAAATTGATCTAACCTTAAAACCAACCCATGAATAAAACAAATCAATCAATTGGAAATTACCGCTGGACGATCTGCGGTTTACTTTTTTTCGCAACCACCGTAAATTATTTGGATAGACAAGTGCTTAGTCTTTTGGCACCGAGTTTATCGGAAGAATTCGGATGGACCAATAGTGATTATGCTAATATCACCGCAGTATTTCAGTTTATATATGCTATTTCTATGCTTTTTGCAGGAAGAATCATTGATAAATTAGGTACCAAAAAAGGTTATGTTCTTGCCATTGTCGTTTGGTCTTTAGGGGCAATTATGCATGCTTATTCTTTACCTGTTGGTACTGCATTCTCTACCTTTATGGTTTGGATTGGTGTAGGTGCAGTCCCTATTTCTATTGCAGGGTTTATGTTGTCTCGAGCTGTTTTAGGTTTTGGAGAATCAGGAAATTTTCCTGCAGCCATAAAAGCTGTGGCGGAATATTTTCCCAAAAAAGAGCGTTCTTTAGCAACGGGAATTTTTAACTCTGGATCTAATGTTGGAGCCATTTTAGCGCCCTTAACCGTTCCTATAATTGCTGAATATTATGGTTGGGAATTTGCTTTTATTCTAGTAGGAGCCATTGGTTTTCTTTGGGTGATTGCATGGTTTATTTTTTATGAAATTCCATCTAAACAAAAAAGATTATCAAAAGCGGAATATGATTACATTCATGACGATGAAATTATTGTAGCTGAAAGTACTGAAACACCAAAAGAAGAAAAGGTAGCTTGGTTCAAGTTATTGAGCTATAAACAAACCTGGGCTTTTGTATTTGGAAAATTCATGACCGATGGGATTTGGTGGTTCTTTTTGTTTTGGTTACCAAAATACCTTGAAGCTCAATTTGAGATGAAAGGAACGGATATTGTACTACCATTGGCCGTATTATATAGTATGACAATGGTTGGAAGTATTGGTGGGGGTTGGTTCCCAATGTATTTCATCAATAAGGGGCACAATCCTTATGAAGGAAGAATGAAAGCCATGCTTGTTATCGCATTATTTCCTTTAGTGGTATTGTTGGCACAACCTCTTGGTTATATCAGTTTTTGGATGCCTGTTTTATTAATTGGAGTAGGGGCATCAGCCCACCAAGCTTGGTCTGCTAATATTTTCACTACAGTTTCTGATATGTTTCCTAAAAAAGCGATTGGTTCCATAATTGGAATCGGAGGAATGGCTGGCGGTTTAGGTGGTGTATTGGTTTCTAAATTAGGAGGGTATTTATTTGACTACTATGATGCTTTGGGTCACATACAAACGGGGTATACCATCATGTTTGTTCTTTGTGCTGTAGCGTACCTCATAGCTTGGTCCATAATGAAATTATTAGTGCCTAAATATAGTCCGATTACAGATTTGTAATTTTATAATAATTTTTTTAGATTTTTTTTAGATTTTTTTTTATTAGGTGCAGCCCCGAAGTTCTGCTTCGGGGTTGTTTTATTTAAGAATCATCTAAATAGTACAATGAATAAAATAAAAACATAAATATTTAAAAAATATGACACTAACCAATAAAAACAAAAGTAGCATCAAAAAGGGTCTTATAAAACACATTGCATTTGTTTCAATTTTATTTTTTTCAATTAGCTCATTTTCACAAGAATTACCTAAGATAATTACCGATAAAAAAATTGCAACACTAAACTACCTGCCTGACTACAGCTATGCGGGCTATCATTTTGGGGAAGTACAACTTCCGATAAAGACAGAGCAAATCATCAATGCTACAGATTATGGGGTTATTGCAAATGACGATTTAGATGATTCAAAATCGTTGTTAAAAGCAATTAAAACGGCAAGTTCATTGAAAGGGGACGTGGTATTGCAATTGCCTGCTGGACGACTTATTCTGAGTGATATTTTATATATTGAACGCAGCAATTTTGTTCTTAGAGGTGCGGGTTCAGGAGAAAATGGTACTGAAATTTTTTGTCCAAGACCGATGATGTATTTAAAAGCGCCAGAATCGTTGAAGGAATTGAGAGAATACCTCACTACTTTTGACAAGCGTCAACGGGAAAAGGAAAATAACCTCGACTTGCCTTTTTCTCAATATGCTTGGTCTGGAGGTTTTATTTGGACACAAGTTCCTAATGAAAGAGTAAAATCTTACCTAGAAAAATATGACCCAACATTAAATGTATTAGCAAAAGTTTTAACTGGTAGAAGAGGTACAAATACGTTTACCGTTTCAGAAGTTGCCGATCTTAAAGTTGGAGATGTTGTCGAATTGCAGTTATTTAATAAAGAAGGTGAAAATGGAGAAATCATCAAAACTTTATATAATAATGCCAAGGTAAAACCAGGTTCGCACCATTGGAAATTTCCAACTTTACCCATCGTAAGGCAACAAGTGGAGATTGTAAAAATTGCCAATAACAAAGTTACCATCAAAACCCCTTTATTATTGGAAATAAAACCGAATTTTCAAGCACAATTAGTTGAATGGAAACATTTGTCGGAAGTGGGTATTGAACACCTGCGATTTGCTTTTCCTGATTCGCCTAGGGTTGCTCATCATGTCGAGCAAGGATATAACGCCCTGTTTTTAACCAGAATTTTTAACAGTTGGGTTCGTGATGTAGTGATTCATAATGCTGAAAGTGGAGTTTTAACCGAAGAAATTGCCAATGTAACTATTGAAGATATTGTTACTGATGGAAATAATATGGCACATTATACCGTTGCGATGGGAGGGGTGCATAATGTATTGGTAAAAAATCTTAAAATATACAATAAAGCGGTTCACCCTTTGAGTTTTAATACTTTTTCAACAAAAGATGTCTACCAAAACTGTGAAATTTTTGCCAATGCCAATTTAGACCAGCATGCGGGTGCCAATCATCAAAATTTATTTGATAATGTAAAAGTGCACGTTACGCCAAAAGCCGATAATAGTTATCCCTTATTTTTGGCAGGGGGCGCTGATTATTGGAGGCCATCACATGGAGCCTTTACCACTTTTTGGAATATTGATGTAGATGTTATGGGAAAATTCGACACTTCAAAACCAATAATGCTAAACGGCATGGATGATGGTCCTTTTGCTAGATTAATTGGTGTGCATGGAAATCATAATTTCAAAATAGAATATGGTCCGGATGCTTATATAGAGTCTGTAAATCAACCTGTTTCTGTAGCTCCTTCTTTATATGATTATCAACTTAAAAAACGAATGCATCAATTCTTAAAGTAACAATCAATTGTATTTTATGGGATACTCTAGCGAAAACGGTTTTTGTATCTTTGCCCTTGTCTTGGTTATAACCAAGATTACTTACTTTCAAATAAAACTGTGATGAAGTAATACTATGAAATCTACATTTTTTTTTCTTTCCTTTTTGCTCATGACGTTTGGCCTTTATTCCCAAACCAATAAGTATCGCTTGAATAATTTGTCGACTGTTGATGGGCTGTCACAAAGTTCTGTAATTGCAATTCATCAGGACGCAATTGGACAAATGTGGTTTGCCACTAGGGATGGTTTTAACAAATATGATGGAAGTAGATTCACTGTTTACCGAAACAACCCAAGGGACACAACGTCTATAAGCAATAATGATATTCTGTCTGTTGAAACCGATAAATCGGGTAATATTTGGGTAGGAACTTATAATGGACTTAATTGTTACAATCCTCTCAAAAATGCTTTTAGGCAATATTTACATGCCTCAAAAGGGAATTCATTATGCAACAATACAGTATGGTCAATAAAGGATATAAAAAATGAGATTTGGATTGGAACCTCAAGAGGATTGAGTATTTATAATAAAACTACCAAAAAATTCACTACTCTTTTGCATTATAGCAGAAACAGATTGAGTTTACCCAATAATTTTGTTTTAAGTATTTTAGAAACCAAAAGAGGAGATATCTGGATTGGAACATCCAAAGGCTTGTGCAAATTAATTAGTAGAAAAAATGGAGTGTTTTCATTTCAACACTTTAATGATCCAGAAAAAGGGGAAAGTCTTTTCGTTCAAAGTATTAAAGAGGATGCCGCCGGGAATTTATGGATTGGTACTAAAACTAGTGGAATTTACAAATACCAAGTTAACGGCAAAAAGCTACTTTCTCTTTTGGCAAATGGAAAACAAAATGGAATTGATGCAGATGTTAGGTCAATAGATATAGATCATAAAGGCGTTTTGTGGGTAGGAGCTTATAACGGAGTTAGTGTAATTCAACCTAACGGAACGATACAGAAAGTCTATAATAATCCGGATAAAGCAACCAGCACGGGTAAAATAAAGGCTGTTTTTACGGATAGAAAAGGGTCGGTTTGGATAGGGACTTATTATAATGGAATAAATATTTGGGATGTCTCGAATGTCAATTTTACAAATTTGAGTCAAAATTCAGGAAAAAAAGCCTTAAGTTTTAATGTTGTAAGTTCAATAGTTGCTGACAAAAATAAAAATATTTATTTCGGCACAGAAGGGGGAGGGATAACAATTCTGAACAGTAGTACACAAACTACTAGTTATCTTTATGCCAATAATACTAGTGAATCATCCAGGAATAATATTAAATCAATGTATATTTCGGATAATGGCATTTTATGGATTGGTACTCTTTCTGAAGGTTTAGTAGTGTATGACACAAAATCCAAAAGGTTTATTACTGATATTATTTCCCCAGATCTAAGAAAACTGCTCAAGCAATCTGGAGTATATGTAATTAAAAAAGGTAGGAAGAATGATATCATTTGGTTAGGAACATTTGGTAAAGGTTTAATTCGATACGACACTACCAATAATACGTATCAAGTTATTGGAAATGATAATTATTCAGATAATTTCTTAACTAGCGATAGGATTAGGACCCTCCTGATTGATAAAAAGGATTGTATTTGGATAGGGACCCAAAGCGGTCTCAACCAAATAAATTTAAGTGATTTTGATAATAACAATTATCATATCAACCATTTTTTCTTTGATAACAAAGTGCTTTCAGGAGACGACATACTCTCTTTGTTTCAGGATAAAAAAAATAGAATATGGGTCGGTACTAAGGCTAAAGGAATGTATTTGTTTAACGGTAAAACTTTTAACAAAGTCAATATTAATTTAGGAAATTCATCAGTGACATCGATTCACTCCATTTCAGAGGATTCTAATAATAATTTGTGGCTAAGTACAAATTACGGCATAGTTAAATATAAACCTTCCCAAAATTCAGTTACCATTTATAATCAAAAAGATGGTTTGGTTAGTAATGAATTCAATGACAATGCCAATTTACAATTAGATTCACACCTATTTTATTATGGAGGACCCATGGGTGTAACCTATTTTGACTCTAATCGCATCGCCGTAAATAGGTATTCCCCTCAAGTAATATTGACTGATTTTAAGATTAAAAGTGAGTCGGTAGGCATTGATGGTGAACAGAGAATTTTAGAAAAAAGTATTAGCTATACCAAATCACTCACTTTAAGTTATGATAACGCAAATTTCTCCATAAATTTTACAATACCCAATTTTGTCAATTCCACAAATAATAAATACGTGTATCGACTTGTTGGATTAGAAAAAAATTGGACATCTACCTCCAATACAGAAGTAGCTTATACCATACAAAGACCTGGCACATATCAATTTGAGGTGAAAGGGGCAAATAATGATGGGGTTTGGAATAAAACCCCTACCACATTAGAAATTATTGTAAAACCGGCGCCTTGGAGAAGTGGATGGGCATTTTTATTTTACTTTATAATGGTAGGAATGGCATTATACGGTTTGACATGGATTATTAGAACAAAGGAAAATCTTAAGCAAGAGTTGGAATTGGAACAGGTGGAGAGTAAAATAAACAAAGAGAATACCCTTGCTAAACTACAATTTTTCACCAATATTTCCCATGAGTTTAGAACGCCTTTAACTCTAATTTTAGGTCCATTGCAGCAGATACTTTCGGATTATAACGGGAGTAATGAAATGTACAAGAAATTATTGGTAATTGAGAATAGTGCCAATCATCTCTTGAGTCTAATAAACCGACTGATGGATTTCAGGAAGTTTGAAAACAACCAATTTATTTTGGAGTCAGCAGGAGGAAATATTGTAAAATTCTTAAAAGAAATATATTTGTCCTTTACTGAATATGCAAAAGATGGAGGATATACATTTAACTTTAACACTTCCGATGAAGAAATTTTTGTGTATTATGACAGATATAAATTGGAACGTGTTTTTTTTAATTTACTTTCTAATGCTTTCAGATATACCCCAAAAGGCGGTGTGATTTCGGTAAATATAAAAAAGGGCGCCAATGATATTATCATTGAAGTGGAAGATTCAGGAGTTGGAATAGCCAAAGAAAATATTGACAAGATTTTCGAACTTTTTTTCGAAATTCCCACACACAAAAAAGCCCAAGTTAATTACAACAAAGGTTCCGGTATAGGGCTTTCCATTGCCAAAAGCATAGTGTTGCTTCACAAAGGAACTATCGATGTGAAAAATAAAAATGACAAAGGTGTTATTTTTACCGTTACCCTTCCACTAGGAATAAAACATCTTGCTCCGGAAGAAATAATTTCAGATTTTAAAATCAGCGATGATGTGAGTCAGTACATCTCTCAATTGGATATCGTGGAGGCAATCGAAGAGGAAGATGATATAAGTGATCTTTTGGCTCAAGAAGATAAATATACTGTTTTGATAGTGGAAGACCATAAGGTTTTGCGTTCCTTTATGAAAAACTTACTTAAAAACGAATACAATGTTATTGAAGCTGAAAACGGAAAAAAAGGACTTAAAAAGGCGCTTGAACATATTCCCGATTTAATAATAAGCGACGTTGTTATGCCAGAAATGGTGGGAACTGAGTTGTGCGCAAAAATTAAAGAAAATATAAAAACTAGCCATATTCCTGTAATATTATTAACCTCAAGATCTTCTTTAATTTATAAAATCGAAGGCTTGGAAAATGGAGCCGATGATTACATCAGCAAGCCATTCAACTTAATAGAGTTCAAGCTGAGAATTAAAAATTTATTGGATTCTACACAAAGATTAAAAGCAAAATTTTCAAGTGAAGATGCTTTTTCTCCAGAGGAACTTACCGTTTCATCATTAGACGAACAATTGCTTAAAAAAGCCTTTAAAGTGGTAGAAGAAAATATAGGCAACGAACAATTTGACATTCCGTTTTTCAGTTCGGAACTTGGGGTAAGCCGCACGATGTTATTTACAAAAATAAAAGCATGGACAAATCTGACTCCTAATGATTTTGTACAAGAAATAAGGATGAAACGTGCCGCCCAGTTATTAGAGCAGAATAAGTTGAACATTTCCCAAATAAGTTATAAAGTAGGGTTTAATAATCCTAAGTATTTTAGTAAATGTTTTCAAAAGAAGTTTGGTGAAACGCCTTCTCAGTTTGCAAACAAATTCTCAAATGATTCTTCGAGTTAGAACAGAATAATCGTTTTAGGATTTAAAACAGCAAGTATTGTATTTTTGAATACCCTATTTTGAATTTTTGTGCCACAATTCAGTTTTATATTTGTCATTATGAAAAAAAGCAAATTGATATTTGGTATACTCCAGCTTCTTCTAGTGTTTGTAATACTCACTTTGACTCTTTTTGTAATATATTTAAATTAAAAAAAAATCTATTATGAATGGGTTAAAATTCAAAACTATCGTACTTCAAGTTCACCTATTGTTGCTATTAATCACTCTCAGCTTACTTGTTTTATGTTTTATTAAGTCTCGTTACACACAATAGATGCTCACTACTTTATCCATAAACTATCTGCCTTTTAAAAAACACTATGATTCGAATTAAATATTTAACTATTGTACTAGGTTTGACATTGCTTTTCGGAGCTTGCAAGTCCTTGTATAATTGTAAAGCACAAACCAATCAGTCAAATGGGACTACTCTTCTCGCAAAGAGATATGAAACCCTTCTTGAATATCCATTGGATTCTGTTAGTTTTCCAAGAAGTATGGACCTGAAAACGGGCGTTATTAAAAAAGTACCATCTAAAGACTGGACTAGTGGTTTTTTTGTTGGAAATCTTTGGCAATTATACACACTTACAGGAGATAAAATATATAAAGAACGAGCAGCTCTTTGGAATGCTTATATCGAAAAAGAAAAATTCAATAATCGCACCCATGACATGGGATTTAAAGTTTTTTGCAGTTTCGGAAAAGGACTAGAAGTTGAAGATAACAAAAAATACAAAGAAATTATAGTTAAAAGTGCGCAAACACTTTGCACCCGATTCAATAAAACAGTTGGTTCTATACGCTCTTGGGATTTTAATAAAGACATTTGGGAGTTTCCGGTGATTATGGACAACATGATGAATCTTGAATTGCTTTTCGAAGCATCGAAAATATCAAGGGACAATAAATATAAAAACATTGCTATTCAGCATGCCAATACAACCTTAAAAAATCATTTTAGAAAAGACGACAGTTGTTATCATGTTCTTGTATATGATACTATTGCTGGAAGTTTGAAAAATAAAATAACCTATCAAGGATTTAACGATGATTCTTCATGGGCTAGGGGGCAGTCTTGGGCGGTATATGGTTTTACCATGTCTTACCGCTACACTCATGATAAAGCCTATTTGAATCGTGCTGAAAAAACTGCCCAATTCTTTATCAACCATAAAAATATGCCTGAAGACGGAATTCCTTATTGGGATTTTAATGACACTAGTATTCCTAACGCTCCTAGAGATGTTTCGGCCGCTACAGTTATGGCTTCTGCACTTATTGAATTGTATACCATCACAAAAAATGAATCCTATTTAAACTATTCAAATAAAGTAATAAACACCTTAAGTTCAGAAAAATACATTCTAAACGAATCAGTAAATGGTCCTTTTATATTTGACCATAGCACAGGCAATTGGCCAAAGAAAGACGAAATGGATCAGCCTATTATTTATGCAGATTATTATTTTTTAGAAACCTTATTAAGAAAGAAAGCACTTTAATTTTATGAGAAATACGCAGTTATTTAGAAATTTAGCATTTACCTTTTTATTAATCAATTTGGGTTTTACCAATGCCCAAACTATTGGGAATACCGAAAGAACCAAAGTAAATATAAATAGCAATTGGTCTTATATAGATAGTAGCACAAAAAGCTTAAATGAGGTACATAAATCCACCAATTGGGTGACGTTAAACTTGCCTCACACATGGAATAGCCAGGATGCCACTGATCTGGATCCGGGATATAGAAGAAGTGCTAGTTGGTACAAAAAGAATATTAATTTTTCCGAAATTGATACAAACAAATTATATTCTTTATATTTTGAAGGGTCTAATGTGACCACAAATGTTTATGTCAATGGCAAAGAAGCTGGTGGACATATAGGAGGTTATATAGGCTTTACCATAGATATAACAAATTTCATCACCACTGGCGATAATGAAATTTTAGTGCGTGTGGACAATAGTTTTAATATAGAAATAATTCCATCCCAAAAAAGCGATTTTACCATTTATGGAGGTATTACAAGAGACGTATGGTTGGAGTCTACGTTAAAAAACCATATCGATAATTTTAAAATCACTACACCCGCAGTGTCTGCCAAAAGCGCCTCTTTGAGTTTGCTAACGACAGTCAAAAACATAAAAGCAGGCAGTGATTTGTCCTTAAAAGCGGTGCTGAAAAACCCAAAAGGGAAAGTCGTGGCTACTAAGACTGTTGCGGTTGCCGGAGAGGAAACAAAGATAGTATTTGATCCAATCAAAAATCCAGAATTATGGGATACTAAAACACCTAATTTATACTCCGTAAGCGTTTCGCTTCTTGAAAAAGGGGTGACTTATGATAAAATGGATGACAAAGTTGGATTCCGTTGGTTTGAGTTTAAAGATTTTGGTCCTTTTTATCTTAACGGAAAAAGACTATTGCTTCGCGGTACACACAGGCACGAAGAGCAAGCAGGTGTAGGAGCGGCCATGTCTAATGAACAACATAGAGTTGATATGGAATCCATCAAGAATATGGGTGCAAATTTTGTGCGTTTAGCCCATTATCCACAAGATCCTGAGATTTACAGAGCCTGTGACGAATTGGGTTTATTGGTTTGGGACGAATTGCCATGGTGTCGTGGTGGAGTTGGTAATGAAGTTTGGCAAACCAATTCAAAGA
The DNA here is from genome assembly GCA_964535705.1 of uncultured Flavobacterium sp. Lineage (GTDB taxonomy): Bacteria > Bacteroidota > Bacteroidia > Flavobacteriales > Flavobacteriaceae > Flavobacterium. Next base: position 3,156 of record CAZHVE010000053.1, on the reverse strand, counting down.
ATATGCTTACTGAAATAATTAACCAAAATTACAATCATCCTTCTATTATCTTATGGTCCATGGGGAACGAAATGGGTTGGTTACCTGATTTTCCTGGTGGCGACAATACCGAAAAAATGAATTCCTTTTTAAACGAAATTAATGACATAGCCCATAAATTAGATCCTAGCCGAAAAACGACTATTCGAAAATATGAGGAGGGATCAAAAATCGTTGATGTTTTTTCTCCCTCAATATGGTCCGGTTGGTATTCAGGAAGTTATAAAAGCTACAAAAAAGCATTAGACACCTACAAGAAAAAATACCCTCATTTTATACATGCAGAGTTTGGTGGCGATAGCCAAGTAGGGCGTCATAGTGAAAATCCAATTACGGGTGAGGGAGCCATAAAATCAGAGGGTTGGGAAGAAGCCATTGTTCAAACCAAGGTGGCCAATATTGCTCAAATAGGAGATTGGAGCGAAAGTTATATTGTAGATCTTTTCGATTGGCATCTACATGTTTCCGAAAATGACCCTGATTTTGTTGGGAATGTACAATGGGCATTCAAAGATTTCGCTACTCCATTGCGTCCTGAGGATGATATTCCTTACATGAACCAAAAAGGACTAGTGGATAGAAACGGGAATCCTAAAGATGCGTATTATGTGTTTAAAAGTTATTGGAGCGAGGTTCCATTCACCTATATAGAATCACACACTTGGACGGAACGTCAAGGACCAAAAGATGTTTCTCGTGTTCTAAGTGTATACAGCAATTGTCCTAAAGTTACATTCTACCATAACGGGAAATCTTTGGGAAGCAAACAAAGGGATATTAAAAGTTTTCCAGCCTGTGGTTTAACCTGGGACGTAAACTTCGCCGAAGGAAAAAACACCTTGATAGCTGTTGGTGAAACCAAAGAGGGAAAAACCGTTTCCGATACCATATCCGTAAATTACCGATTCAACAAGAATGAAGCGGCAGAGGATTTGAAATTATCCGCTGAAAAAATGAAAAACGGGAATTACCTAGTTACCGCTATCGCTGTGGATAAAAATAATTTACGTTGCCTTGATTACGAACAACGTGTTTATTTTCAATGTGTATCCGGAGGTAAAACAATGAAAAATCAGGGCACGCCAACGGGTAGCGAGTCTATTAAAATGTCAAACGGCAAAGCTTCGATTGAAGTGGTTCCGGACTCCGCTAACGGACCAATTGAAATGACGGTCTTGAACCAAAGTTTTAAAGGAGAATATTTAAAAATACAGCAATAGAACTGCTTAGTTTTAATAAATAACCGTGGGGTGTAATTTGGTAAATCGAATTACACCCTTCGTGGTATATAATAATAGTATAGTTTTATAACTATAAATTTAATATGGGTATAATATTACGGTTTAAAGTAATGGTGTTGGTAGGATTGACCTTTGTGAATTGTGCCACTACTAAATCATCGTTTAATCTCCAAAAAATCGAGAAGGAGCGAGTGCTGAAAAATGCCGCGCTATATCTACATGCGGTGCCTTTAACCGTTACTAATACTAGCTGCGAAAGAAGTGCGGGTAATCCCCACGATTTCTACTCTGAAGGTGATTATTGGTGGCCGGATACACAAAATCCTGAAGGACCCTATATTCGAAAAGACGGAATGACTAACCCAGATAATTTCACGGCACATCGGGAAGCATTGATTCGATTGAGTCAGATTTCGGGAGCTTTAGCCTCCGCCTATATTTTGACCAAAGACCACATATATGCCGACAAATTGACTATTCATATACGTGCTTGGTTTATTGATGAAAAAACTAAGATGAATCCTAATTTACTTTTTGCCCAAGCCGTTAAAGGAGTCGCTACTGGTCGTGGCATCGGGATTATCGATACCATTCATTTGATTGAAGTGACTAAAGCGATTCAGGCAATAGAAACCTCCTCGGCACTTTCAAAGGCAGATCTTACTGCTATTCAATTCTGGTTTGCCTCTTATTTACATTGGTTGACCACCCACGAATACGGCATTGCCGAGCGGGACAACGGCAACAATCACAGCGTGTGCTGGACGATGCAAGTGGCCGCTTTTGCCGATTTTATTAACGACAAAGCGACGATAGATTTTTGCAGGGTCTTTTACAAAAACACCCTACTGCCCAACCAAATGGCAGCCAATGGTAGTTTTCCTTTAGAATTACAACGCACCAAACCCTATGGCTACTCCATTTTCAATTTAGATGCCATGGCAAATCTTTGCCAGATTCTTTCCACAAAAGAAGAAAACATGTTTGCCTTTACTACACTGGACGGTAAAAATATGGCTTTAGGGTTGCAATTTTTATCTCCTTATATTAAAGATAAAACCCAATGGCCTTATCAACAGGATGTGATGTATTGGGATCAGTGGCCTGTGCGGCAGTCCAGTTTGTTGTTTGGTGGTCTGGTACTTCATAACGAAAAATATTTGAAACTTTGGCAATCACTGAACGCCGATTTTACTTCTCCGGAAATCATCCGAAATATGCCCATGCGCTACCCATTGTTGTGGATTAAATAATTTAGGGTTTCATTTTAAGCCAAATCGTATTTGGAAACATATTGGACAATTTTACCACCATATTAGAATTTTTGATGTGGTACTAGTTTATAAATTTGGACATTGAAATTTTATTTTCATATATGAAGTTAAACCATTTAAAAAGTATGGCGTCTTATTGTCACAAAACATTATTAAAAAAAAAAATCACGTAAACAAACAAATGAAAAAATTTAACCAAGTTTTCCAATTATTTATTATTGCACTGGCAATACTAGATACTACAACCCCAATAATAGCGCAACAAAAATCAAAGTCTAATGTCCTTTTCATTGCTGTTGATGATTTAAAACCAGTGCTAGGATGTTACGGAGATAAATTAATAAAAACCCCCAACATTGACCGATTGGCAAAAATGGGGACCGTATTTTTAAATAATTATTGCCAACAAGCGGTTTGTGGGCCAACCCGTGCCAGTCTTTTGACAGGAATGCGACCTGATGTAACTAAAATACGTGATTTACATACTAAAATGAGAGATATGAATCCAGACATTGTTTCGATCCCTGAATATTTTATTAGTCAAGGTTATACCACGTCTGGAATTGGTAAAATATTTCATCCGAGTTGTGTGGATAAAAAAT
>CAZHVE010000052.1:0-15259 GCA_964535705.1 uncultured Flavobacterium sp. | reverse complement strand
ATACAAAAAAACCAATTATCATAATTGGTCTATGTTATATTTATGTTTGGTATTATAATAATATGACTGAGGATGAATTTTGTTTTTTAACAGATATTGACATAAAAACAGCTCAAAAAATACTTACCTCGCTTTATAAAAATGGCGATATACAAAAATCCGAGAGCAAGAATGGATATATTTGGAAATATATCCCCAATTAAAGCATGGAAGAAAGTATCGTCTGCATTTCTCACGATGAAGCATTACAAGCGGCGAAAAAAGCCGAACCCGAGTTGAGAATTCTAATCAAGGAATTGATTTTGAACGATTAGGATTTGTTAATACAATCAGGTCAATTATTCGGGAGGAGTAGCCGGTTTCATTGTCGTACCAACCCACCACTTTAACCATTTTATCAATAACCGAAGTGAGTTGCGCATCAAAAACACAGGAATTTTTATTTCCAATAATATCAACAGAAACAATTGGGTCTTCGGTATAATCTAAGATTCCTTTCAAATACGTTTGTGCCGCACGCTTGAAAGCGGCATTGATTTCGTTTATCGTAACTCCCCTTTTTACATTGAAAGTTATATCGGTCAAGGAACCATCGGGGACAGGAACCCGAATGCCGCAACCTCCAATTTTGCCCTCGAATTCCGGAAATATTTTTGTCAATGCTTTGGCTGCACCTGTTGTAGTAGGAACAATAGATTGGCTTGCGCCTCGTGCCCTCCTCAAATCTTTATGGGGCTGATCGTGTAAACTTTGATCTGTGGTATAAGAGTGAATGGTTGTAATATAGGCTTGCTCAATGCCACAAAGTTCGTTAATGACTTTTATCATCGGAGCCGCATTATTAGTAGTGCAACTTGCATTTGAAATAATGGTTTCAGTTCCGTCAAGAATATTTTCGTTCACTCCGAGAACTACAGTTTTTATAGAATCCACTTCTGAAGGGGCGGAAAGAATTACTTTTTTGGCTCCGGCTACAATATGCGCATTGATTTCCTCGAAAGTACTGTATTTTCCGGTCGATTCAATGACACAATCAATACAGTTGCTTTTCCAGTCCAGGTTAGAAATATTTTTCTCGTGGAAAAATAAAAAGTGTTTTCCATCGATAATGATTCCTTTCTCGTCGTGTGAAACTTGAAATGGTAAAACCCCATGAATACTGTCGTATTTCATCAGATGTGCCATCGTTTTTGTATCGGCAATATCGTTAATGGCCACGACCTCAATAGTAGGATGGTTAATTAATAGTCGAAACACATTGCGTCCAATTCTTCCAAAACCATTTATGGCAATTCTTATCATAAGTCTTAAAGTTTAAAGTCAGAAAGTTATAAAGTCAAGCCTTTCGACTTTCTAACGTTACGACATTCGACTATACTATATGTTTTTGGGCTTTGTAGGAGGATCGAACTAACGGACCACTTTCTACATGACGGAAACCTAATTCCAAACCAAATTTTTCATACTTGGCAAATTGCTCGGGTGTAATGAACTCCTTTACAGGCAAGTGTTTTTTACTGGGTTGCAAGTACTGGCCAATGGTAACCACATCTACTTTGGCATCATATAAATCCTGCATTGTTTGAAGTACTTCTTCCTCGGTTTCTCCAAGCCCTAACATAATTCCAGATTTGGTTCTGTTTATTCCTTGTTCCTTCAAGTATTTCAAAACTTCTAAACTTCGGTCGTATTTGGCTTGGATGCGTACTTCACGCGTCAATCGACGAACAGTTTCAACGTTATGTGAAACCACTTCGGGATTGGCTTCCACGATTCGTTCAATATTTCTTTCGATGCCCTGAAAATCAGGAATAAGCGTTTCAAGAGTCGTGTTTGGGTTCATTCTACGAATGGCTTTTATGGTTTCTATCCAAATAATAGAACCGCCATCTTTCAAATCATCTCTGTCTACACTAGTGATTACGGCATGTTTGATATTCATAATTTTGATAGAACGCGCTACTTTTTCCGGTTCATCCCAATCTACGGTTTCTGGTCTTCCGGTTTTTACGCCACAAAAGCCACAAGAACGCGTACAAATATTGCCTAGAATCATAAAGGTGGCTGTTCCTTCTCCCCAACATTCGCCCATATTTGGGCAACTTCCTGAGGTGCATATCGTGTTCAGATTGTATTTGTCAACTAAACCACGGAGTTCTGTATATTTTTGTCCAATCGGGAGTTTTACACGCAGCCATTTTGGTTTTCCTACTGGTAATGCATTCTCTAAAACAGTTTCCATAAATCAATTTTTGAAAGGGCAAAGATAGTGAAAGTTGATTTAGGAATTGGGAATTGAACGAAGAATCAAAATTCCAAATTCAACCAAATTATCGGTTGTGTTGAATTATTTCTGCCAATAATTTTTTGGCGCGAAGCAATTTGATTTTTACATTACTTAAGGGTTCATCTATTTTATTGGCAATTTCCTGATAACTCATTTCTTGAAAATAGCGCAATTGAATCACTTCTTGATAATGTGGTTTGAGTTCTTTGATGAATTGCAACAGTTGCGAAAGATTCTGCTCTGTAATCAATTCATCTTCTGCCGAAGGGGTAGTGTCGGCAACATTATAGGCTTGTAGGCTTTCGTTCTCTGTGATTTCGACAAAAAGACTCGATTTCTTTTTCCGCAGTAAATCAATATGAACATTTTTGGCAATGGCAATCAGCCAAGTGTTAAACTGAAATTCAGAATTATAACTGGCTATTTTGTCAAAGGCTTTCGAGAAGGTTTCGATGGTAATGTCTTCGGCATTGGTTTCGTTTTCGGTGCGTTTCAGCATAAAACCGTATACTTCATTCCAATAAAAATCCAATAGAAAAGTGAAGGCGGCTTGGTCACCCTTTTTTGCTTTTTCTATTTGTAGACTTATTTCCAATGGACTGGTTTTGAGAAAATATTGGTGATAAAGATATTCAATTGGGTGAAGATAAGCACTATTTCAATAATTGGAAACCAGTACATTACATCTTTTTCTTTTAGTTTTCCTGAGGAAAAACCCAGCGTTATCCAGGTAAAAAGATAGCGAAATCCAATGATACATAAAACCAACATCCACTGGTATTGGAAAACCAATAAAAGAATAGCTAAAAGTACAAATAATAATTGTGAACCATAAAAAAGAGCCAATTGTACTCTGTCGAATGTTTTGTATAAACGCGCCGTAGAAACGTGTCTCCTTTTTTGATTGAACCAATCCTTGTAAGAGGTTTTTGGCTGCGAATAAGTATAGCTCTCGGGCGAATAGCAAATAGCGGTATTCTTGCTTTTGGCCACTTGATTGATGAATAAATCATCGTCGCCTGAGCGAATTTTCATGTGGTCAATAAAACCTTTCACAGTATAGAATTCCTCTTTTTTGTAAGCTAAATTTCTACCAACACCCATGTAAGGATGTCCCATTTTTGCCCAAGATAAATATTGAATTGCTGTGAGCATTGTTTCAAAACGGATGATTTTATTCAGAAATGAACCCGAAATTTTTTCATAAGCGCCATAGCCCAAAACAATAGTTTTATTCATGGTGAATTGGGAACTCATACTCGTGATCCAATCCTTTGAAGCGGGATAACAATCGGCGTCCGTAAATAATAAATAGTCTTTTTTGGATGCTTTTATTCCCAGTGTCAGTGCATATTTTTTGTTTCCCCAAAAGGCTTCGTTATTTTCTACTTTTACTAATCTGATATTAGAATATTGTTTTTCGAATTCTTCAAAAATCTCCAAAGTCGCGTCGCTTGAAGCGTCGTCAATCAATATGATTTCGTAATCGGGATAATCTTGTTCAGCAAGTAGCGGAATAAACCGAATCACATTTTCAGCTTCATTTTTGGCACAAACAATTACGGAAATTGGAATTTTTTTTGGAGTCGATTTTTGGACTTTGGCAAAAGCAAATTTCCCAAAAACAAATAGATAATACAAAAGTTGTATTACAGCTACAAGTATAAAAAAGTATAAAGTAAAGGTCAACATATGGATTCGGCTTCTTTTTAATCCCGACTCTTCGGGGGTGCAAATGTAATTATCAATTGTCACACGAGCAAACATTCTTTTTGCGAACTTGCGTAGCAATTATTCATTGTCAAATGGGAATTAGTTTTAGGATTTTTGAAATGCAAATCCAAAAATAGGAATCTAAGACAAAAATCTAAATCACATTCACTTCGGCTTCAATATGAATGCCAAAAGTCTTATAAATAGTCTCTTGAATAGTTTCAGAAACGGCTAAAATTTCTTGTCCCGTTGCCTTGCCATAATTCACTAACACTAAGGCTTGGTTTTTGTGAATTCCCGCATCTCCGAAACGTTTTCCCTTGAAGCCAGCCTGTTCTATGAGCCATCCCGCCGGAACTTTTACTTCAGTTTCTGAAACTTCATAGTATTTCATTTCTGGAAATTGCTGGTGTATTTTTTCGAAATCAGTTTTCAAAAGAATGGGGTTTTTAAAGAAACTTCCACTGTTTCCCAATTCTTTTGGGTCCGGTAATTTACTTTTTCGAATGGCAATTACGGCATCACTAACATCTTTTAAACTAGGATTTGTGATGTTGTTTTTTGCTAATTCTGAAGTAATGTCACCATAGGAAGTATTTATTTTATGGTTGCGTTTGGTTAACTTAAAAACCACCGAAGTAATAATATATTGATTTTTCTCTTCGTTTTTGAAAATACTTTCCCGATATCCGAAATGACAAGCTGAATTGGTAAAGGTTTTCATTTTGTGGTTTTCGATTGTTATCGCTTCGCAGGAATCGAATGTATCTTTGATTTCGGTTCCATAAGCACCAATGTTTTGCACCGGAGTCGTACCTACATTTCCAGGAATAAGTGACATGTTTTCCAAACCGCCAAAGTTTTTATCAATGGTCCAAAGCACAAATTCATGCCAGTTTTCACCAGCTTGGCATTCGACCCATACAAAATCTTCGTTTTCCTGTATGATTTTTTTGCCTTTCAAATCAACGTGAATGACCAAGGCTTCGATGTCTTTGGTCAAAAGCATGTTGCTGCCGCCGCCAAGAATAAACTTTTTTTTGGATTTGTTTTGCCCCAGAATTGTTTTTAATTCAGTCACATTTGAAACTGCAACAAATTGTTTTGCTTTGGCTTCGATGCCAAAAGTATTGTAGTTTTTTAAAGAAAAATCAGTTAGTATTTCCATAAAATTGGGGTGCGTTTAAAACTAAACCCAAAAGTAACTATTAAAATTTATTTGCGTAGGTTTTTAACCAAATATGCATCATAAATAGTGGCATTATGTAAGGAATCATTTTAGTATCACCTTTTCTTAAATTTTCAACTAGTTTGTGCGCGTTGATGTGCTCAAAATAAGGCATTGCGAACAAATCACTTTTCGAAAAAGATTCTAATTCGGCAATAAAACTGGGACTTTTTATTAAATAATCACCCCAAGGAACACTCAATCCCACTTTTTTGAATTTCAGAATTTCTTCTGGTAATCGTGTTGCCATTGCTGATTTCAGGATATATTTCCATTTTTTGCCCGTAAAAAGCCATTTGTCTTCCAAAGAACCCAAGCCAATAATGAGCCTTTGGTCTAAAAATGGTTCTCTACATTCTATGGAAGCGCCCATCGTGCAACGGTCGTTTCGGTCGAGTAGCGAACACAAATAAGTGTGTTGGTCAAAATAAAGCGCTTGGCGTCTTAAATTATTTGGATACAGGGATTTTGCATCTTCGAGAATTTGCTTTCTGAATTCGTTTTTTGGAGGATTTGTAATGCCAAAAGTCTTGGCAATATCATTTGGATAAATATTGGAACCATTATACATCACTAGATCCTCCGGATTTTTTATTTGAGCATAACGGGCCAGTTTTTCATAACGCGGTTTTGTTGTAAAATATTCCATATGGCCAATTGTTCCAATCGAATTCAATAAAGACGGGTATTTCAACGCTTTATATCTTACGTAACCGCCCATTAATTCATCAGCACCTTCGCCAGAAAGCAATACTTTTACAGATGGTTTTGCTAATTGAGAAAGTGCCAAAATATGAGGTTCGCTCAAATGCATAATGGGTTCATCCTGAAAATAAGTGGAGCTCACCAACTTTTCGAATAGATTATTATCCTCTAATTGCATCGTGTGAAATCCGTAATCAAATTTCTCCGCCATTATTTTGGCCAAATGCGATTCATTATGTTCTTTTTCTTTGAAACCAATATTAAAAGTTTGAATGTCTTTGTAATTTTGTTGGTTAAGCGAAGCCAAAATTGAGGAGGAATCTAGACCACCGCTCAATAGAACGCCAACGGAAACATCACTGACCATTCTTAATTTTATGGAATCATCAAAAGCCTCCCGAAACCATTTGACTGGATTTTTAATTTTGGGCTGGTTTTGTATTTCTGCTTTTAAATCCCACCATTTTTCATTGGTAATTTTTCCATTTTCGTGAATAATCAAAATGTGTCCCGGCAGTACTTTTTTTACGTTTTCGTATAGGGTATTTTCACCAGCCACAAACCGGTTGAAAATGTATTCTTCCATTCCGTCTTGGGCCATTTTAAGAGGAACTCCAGCCGTGAAAAGTGCTTTTTGTTCGGAAGCAAAATAAAAAGTTTCGTTGTAAAATGAATAATATAATGGTTTGACTCCCATTCTGTCTCGAACGGTAGTCAGCTTTCGTTCTTTCTTGTCCCAAATGACAAAAGCAAACATTCCATTAAGTCGACAGAGCATTTCCGTTCCGTACAATTCGAATAATTTTAATAAAATCTCAGTATCCGAACTTGTTTTAATGTCAAATCCACTGCTTCGGAGTTCTGGATAAAAATCCCTAAAATTGTATATTTCACCGTTATAAACCATCACATAACGTCCATCTTCCGAGAGAAATGGTTGGTGTCCAGCAGAAGTAATATCAATAACCGAAAGTCTTCGATGTCCCAAACCAATGTTGTTTTCAATAAATATTCCTTTGTCATCAGGACCGCGATGTTCGAGCGAATCGCGCATCTTTGTGAGAATATGTTCGTCGACTTTTTTTTGTGATTGCAAATGCAATATTCCATTAATTCCACACATAGCTAATTGGTTTTATGTGTGTTAATTAATTCGTGGTATTTATCGGCAATTATTTTCATATTGGTATTGTAATCTGCATTTTCTTCCACAAATTGCCTATTTTTTGAAACAGCAGCGTTTCGATGTTCCTTGTTCTCGAAAGCCCAAAGTATTTCTTCTGCAAGCATTCCGGAATCATTAATGGGTATCAATTGTCCGTTTCCACGGTGTTTTATCCAGCTTCGATTTCCCGGAATGTCACTCACTATTGGATAACAACCCGAAGCCAAAGCCTCAAACAAGGAAGCTGAAACGCCTTCGGTTATAGGCATGCTGATGTAAAAATTATTTTGTTGCAACAGTTCAGGTAAGTTTGTATTTGGAATCCGTCCCGTAAAAATAACCTTTTTTTTAATTTTCAATTTCGCCGCTAATTCCATTAATATTGACATTTGTTTTCCATCTCCCACAATAGTCAATTCGAAATTTATCCCTTTTTGGTTTAAAATACCAAAAGCTTTTAAGATGATGTTATGACGGTATTCAGGCATTAAGGAGCGGGTAACAATAGCCCTTATTTTTTCGGAACCGGTGTTGTTTTTATTTCCAAATTGCACCAAATCGATTCCTTTTGGCAAAACCAATACTTTTTTAATATCAACATTGGCGGCTTTCATCGAAGTGGTCATTACAGGGCCCCAAGCATGAATTAAGTCGGCTTTTTTGAACGCATACTGCTGAATCATTTTTTTGAATGGCAATAAAATAGATTTTTCAGGCCATAAATCAGTTCTACCTTGTTGTGCAATTGCCACTGGTTTTGCGCCTGTTAGCACCGCGAGAAAACCGTAACTGGTGGTTCTCTCGGCTATAACCATGTCGGGTTGTTGCAGTTTGACTATTTTTCGGATTTGAAAAATGGCCGTGGCAAATTCTAAAGTTCTTAGTAATCGGCTAAAAAAAGTGGTGCTGGGTGTTGTCATTTCCCAAGTGGTAATTTCAAAATCTCCAAATTGTTTGAGTCCATTCATCCAGGTTATGGCGTCAGCTCTGTACGTTTCTCCCAGAAAAAGTATCTTCCGTTTCTCCATTTTTATCAATTAGTCTTCGGAAGTTAGTGCCCGATTAATAAAATCGTTTAAGGGTTTCAAAACAATTAGTTTTTGGCTCATTTTTTCCACAAAATCTTTTTTTGTCACTTCTTCAATATCAAATTTTTGGGAAGTTTCAAAACTTTTTAATTTCAGGAACTCTATCGCCGGATGCTCTATTTCGTATCCTCTTGGCGGGTTTTTTAATACATTTTTTTCATCTCGGTCAAAATCCCCAAATTCTTTTTTAAAACTTTTGTGGCTAATAATTTCTACTAAATCTTCATAGAAATAGCTAATTTCTTTGCGTACTTTTTTCAAATCCTCGGCTTCAGGACAATACAATCCACCAGCAATGAAACTGGCTCCTTTTGCTATGTGAACATAGTAGCCAGAACGATTCTTGCCTTTTGCACCGCTGGATAGCCAAACGCCAACATGATCTTTGTAGGGTGATTTGTCCTTTGAAAACCGAATGTCGCGGTTGATTCTAAAGGTGCAATTTTTCACCTCGAGCATTTCTAAAGACGAATCGAGTGGTTTCATCGCGTCAAGAAAATCAGCAACCAATTGATGATAGTCTTTTTTGAATAATTCATACCGTTTTTTATTGTCCAAAAACCAATCCCTATTGTTGTTAGCTTTTAAATCGCTGATGAATTGCACACTGTTTTTTGAAAGCATATTGTTTAATTATTGCAGTTGTTTTTTCAGATCTTCTTCGCTGATATAGCCAGAATGTTCCCATTTTAGCTCCTTGTTTTCATATAACAAAAGCGTAGGAAGTTCGTCGATTTTCATTTCGGATATCAAGGTTTTGTTTTCATCGGCATTCAATCGGATGATGGTCACTTTGACCGCCAAATCTTTTTGCATTTTTAAAAGGTAGGGTGTCATTTTTTTGCATGGCGCACACCATTCGGCATAAAAGTCAATCAATACTTTTTTGTCTGAATTTAATAATTCAGCATATTCTTGGCTGCACATCCCAACGATTTTGTCACTTGGTTTAGAAAGTCCTGCCGCATTCCATTTCATAATTCCGCCTTGTAGTTCATAGATGGTTTTAAATCCCAATTCGGCCAATTTTGCAGAAGCTTTTGCACTTCTTCCGCCACTTTTGCAATAGACAAAAATAGGTTTTGATTTGTCTAATTTCTCCGCATTTGCCAAAAAATCATTGCCAAGCCAGTTGATATTTGTAGCTTTATCGATATGTTCTGAAGCAAATTCCTCAGGAGTTCTGACGTCGAGTATTTGGGCGTCTGAAGTTGCTTTTATTTTTTCGGCGAAAACTTCAGGAGCCACACTTCCGATTTTTTTAGTGGGTTGTCCTTTGCAGGATAAAATAGCAAAGGATAAAATCACAAAGAATAAACGATGTTTCATGATGGTTTATTTAAAATTTTAAAATCAAGTAAATATACGAATTTTGGGAAGGTTATAGGTTGAAAATCTTGTAAGTCTGATGGGTTGATTTCACAATGTTTTCGGTACGTTCGGAATGTGTGTCCGAAATGAATAGTTGTCCAAAAGTGTCGCTATTGACCATTTCGACTATTTTGGCTACCCGACTTTCGTCCAATTTATCAAAGATGTCGTCAAAAAGCAAAATAGGTTTCGTGCCACATTGGTTCTTTAAAAACTCAAATTGAGCCAGTTTCAAGGCGATCAGAAATGATTTTTGTTGGCCTTGTGAACCGAATTTTTTTATAGGGTAATGGTCGATTTCAAAGGACAAATCATCCTTGTGAATTCCCATACTGGTATAATGAAGCGCTCTGTCTTTGTTGATGTTTTCTTGTAAAAGCGTCAATAAATTATTTTCGGATAAGTGGCTTTCGTAGACCAATTGTACCGTTTCCTGCGAACCGGTAATAGCCTGATGATGCGTGTTGAAAATGGGGATAAACTGCTCGATGAATTCTTTTCGCTTATCGTATATGTATTTCCCAAAAACGTCAAGCTGCTCATTATATATTGAGAGAGTGTCATTTTCGAAAACGAAATTCAAAGCAAAATATTTCAACAATGCATTGCGCTGACTCATTACCTTTTGGTATTGAATGAGTTGTTTCAGGTATTGGGAATCCAATTGCGAGATCACGCTATCCATAAATTTTCTGCGGGTTTCACTACCTTCCACAATCAAATCCCTGTCGGCAGGAGAGATAATAACCATGGGAATAAAGCCTATATGTTCGGAGAATTTATCGTAGATTTTTCCATTGCGTTTTAGTATCTTTTTCTGCCCTTTTTTTAGGCTGCAAATGATTTGTTCGTTTCTTTCGTTGATTTCAAATTCTCCATCAATGACAAAAAATTCTTCTCCGTGTTTGATATTTTGAACAGCTAGCGGGTTGAAATAACTTTTACCGTTCGACAAATGATAGATTGCATCCAGTACATTGGTCTTTCCGATTCCGTTTTTGCCGACGAAACAATTTATTTTACCCACAAATTCGAAATTTGCTTCGGAAAAGTTTTTATAATTGAATAGCGAAATTTTTTTTAAATTCATTGGTAAGGCTAACGGATATAGAGATTTAGGCTGTTTTCAAGCCGTTTTTCTTAAGTGGGTGCAAATTATTGAAAAATATCGATAAAAGAGGTTTTACATTTGAATAAATATTATATTTTTGCCGTTCACTAAATTAAATGAAAATGGCTACTTATAATAAAAGAGGATATAAAGCACCAAAAGAAAAAGAAGTAAAAGAAGTTACGGAAGACATAAAAGTTATTGAAAAAAACAGCGCAACGGCGGGTGTGTTTTCAGCATTGGACGAAACGGCTTCAAAGACAGAAGATTTTGTAGCCAAAAACCAAAAAATAATCATTGGAATAGTGGGTGCAATAGCACTGTTTACGGTTGGTTATTTGGTTTATGAAAAATTTGTTGCAGCACCAAAAGAATTGGAAGCAGCAAGTGAAATGTTTCAAGCTCAACAGTATTTTCAAAAAGCAACTGATGGTGTTTCTAGTGATTCACTCTATAAGTTGTCTTTAAAAGGTGGTGAAGGTAAATTTGGCTTTGTTGATATTGCCGATAAATACTCTGGTACAGATGCCGGAAATTTAGCCAATTATTATGCAGGTGTCGCTTACTTGAATACTGGGAAATATAATGAAGCGATTGACTACTTGAGCAAATTCAAATCTGAAGATATTGTTTTAAGTGCTTTGGCAAAGGGAGCAATAGGGGATGCTTATTCTCAAAATAAGCAACCAAAAGAGGCTCTTGAAAATTATTTGAAAGCGGTTGAATCAGACAAAAATGATTTCACCACGCCACGTTTCTTGTTGAAAGCAGGAAAAACGGCTTTGGCTATAGGAAATAAAGGAGATGCTTTGAAATATTTCACTGACATTAAAGAAAACTTTGAAGCAACTCCAGAAGCGGCTTCTATTGACGTATTGATTGGATTGTCACAGTAATTTTATTTAGGATTTTTCATTTAGATTTGGTACTTTTATACTTTAAACTCTAAAGATCTAAATTTAATTTTAATCCAAATTAAAATGGCAACCATAAATAAGAACTTATCTGAATACGATAAAAACACAATCCCAAACGCGAAAAATTTTCGGTTTGGGATTGTTGTTTCAGAGTGGAATGACACCATAACTGAAGGGCTTTATTTTGGAGCAGTTACGGGACTTTTAGACAATGAGGTGCCGTCAGAACACATCATTCGATGGAATGTGCCAGGAAGTTTTGAACTGATTTATGGTGCTAAAAAGATGTTGCAAACCCAAAACGTAGATGTCGTAATCGCTATTGGTTGTGTGATTCAGGGGCAAACGAAACATTTTGATTTTGTTTGCGAAGCCGTTTCGCAGGGAATAAAAGACTTGAACATAGAAACAGACATTCCCGTTATTTTTTGTGTTTTAACGGATAATAATTTACAACAATCCATCGACAGAAGCGGTGGAAAACATGGCAATAAAGGTACTGAAGCTGCTATAGCTGCCATTAAAATGGCTTATTTAAGACATCAAGCCTCGTTCAGTCACCAATATAAAAATCAACAATTGATAGCAACTGGGCCATTGCAGATAGAAGGTTTACCTCTGTTAGAAGAATAAATTATGTTCATTCTGACTTTTTTGAATTTAGAATATTGATTTCTATATCTCCGCTCCGTTTTTTATTTTTTTCAATTATAGTTTTCTGTTGAGGGTTTATTATTCTCTGTTTGGAAATGAATAAGTAAATTTTTTTCTTTAAATTTTTTTTGGCATAGTATGTCAATGTAGATAATAAAACTTCTTTTCAAAAATATTTCCCAATTTGAATTTATAAAACCATCCAAAGCCTTATTTTTGCGCTATGGCTAAGAAAAATACAGACAAGATCGTTTTTGATCATATAAAAGTCCTTGATGCAGGTGCAAAAGGCGTTTCGGTGGCAAAAGCCCCAGATGGGAAAGTAATATTTATTCCCAATGTTGTTCCCGGTGATGTGGTAGATGTACAAACTTTCAAAAAGCGCAAAGCCTATTACGAAGGTAAAGCCGTAAAATTCCATGACTATTCAGAACATCGGGTTGAACCGGTTTGTGAACACTTTGGTGTTTGTGGCGGTTGTAAGTGGCAGAATATGAAATACAGCCAACAGTTGTATTACAAACAAAATGAAGTTTTAAACCATTTACTGCGTATTGGAAAAATTGAACTTCCCGAATTTGAACCAATTTTAGGTTCTCAAAAACAATTTTTTTACAGAAACAAAATGGAGTTTTCTTTTTCGAATAGTCGCTGGCTGACCGAAAAAGAAATTGTAAGCAGTGAAGATTTGCGAAACAGAAACGCCCTTGGTTTTCACATCCCGAAAATGTGGGACAAGATCCTGGACATCAACAAATGCCATTTGCAGGAAGACCCATCGAATGCTATTCGCAATGCCATTCGGGCATTCGCTAATAATAATAACCTAACTTTTTTCAATCCAAGAAATCACGAAGGTTTGCTTCGGACTTTGATGATGCGAACAGCTTCTACCGGAGAAATTATGGTTTTGGTACAGTTTTTCGAAAATGACAAAACCGGCAGGGAATTACTTCTTGATCACATCTACGAGAAATTTCCTCAGATTACGTCGCTGCAATACGTGGTCAACAACAAGGCGAACGACACTTTGTACGATCAAAACATTAAACTCTACAAAGGCAGAGATTATATATTGGAAGAAATGGAAGGTTTGAAATTCAGTATTAACGCAAAATCGTTTTACCAAACCAACTCAGACCAAGCCTACGAATTATATAAAATTACGCGCGATTTCGCCGGATTGACCGGCAATGAAATCGTGTATGATTTATACACGGGAACCGGTACGATTGCCCAATTTGTTTCGAAAAACGCTAAAAAAGTTATTGGTGTAGAAAGTGTTCCAGAAGCGATTGTTGATGCCAAGGCCAATGCCGTTCGCAATGAAATTAACAATTGTGAGTTTTATGTTGGCGATATGAAAGTCGTTTTTAACGAAAGTTTTATTGCCCAACATGGCAAACCGGATGTGATTATTACCGATCCGCCACGTGACGGAATGCACAAGGATGTAATTGAACAAATTTTGAAAATAGAACCTTCAAAAATTGTTTATGTGAGTTGTAATTCCGCTACACAGGCAAGAGATTTGGCCTTGATGGATGAGAAATACAAGGTCACTCGAGTTCGACCGGTGGATATGTTTCCGCAGACACATCATGTCGAAAATGTGGTGCTTTTGGAAAAACGATAAAATTATTTTGAATTCTAAATTCTAAATTTAAAATGAAAAAAGTACTTACGCTTTTATTGATTACGATGTTTTCTTTTTCCGGTTGTGAGAAAGATGATATTTGTGATGCCAATACATCTACCACGCCTAGACTTGTAATTGAATTTTATGATTTCTCAAACCCTACGGTTTTAAAAAATGTGACCAATCTCAAAGTCATTGGTAAAGGAATGACAGAAGGAATTGTTTTTAATGGAAACCTCAATACGGTTTCAATACCTTTAAAAACGACTGAGAACAGTACAACTTATCGTTTTATATTTAATTCTGATTCACCATCTTCAAACGAAGATGAAATCAATTTCGCATATACCCGCGAAAATATTTATGTGTCCAGAGCCTGTGGTTTTAAAACGATTTTTTCTTTAGACAAAATTAGTTCCAACCTTTTGTGGATAAAAGATATTCGAATTGAAAAAAGTAACATCGTAAACGAAAATGAAACACATGTTAAAATATATTTTTAGTTGCTGTCTAGTGATGTTTGTATTTTTGGTTCAGGCGCAGACTGTACCTGCTAAAATTCCTAGTAAAAACATTCAAAACGAAGGAATTATTCCGGAAGTTCCCAAACAAATTTCCCAAATAAATGTCGAAGAGAAAACAAAGGATAGTATTCCACCGAAAACGAATCGTTATGGTCTCCGTTTGGGCGTTGATTTATACAAATTGACTCGCTCTTTATATGACAAAGGATACAAAGGAATCGAATTTGTTGGCGATTATCGATTAACCAAAAAGTACTATTTGGCTGCCGAAATCGGTAACGAAAATAAAACAACGGAAGACGAACGATTAAATTTCACGACTAAAGGTTCATATTTAAAAGTGGGTTTTGACTATAACGGCTATCAAAATTGGTTAACCATGGAAAATATAATCTCCATCGGAATGCGGTATGGTGCAAGCGCCTTTAGCCAAGAATTGAACAATTACAAAATTTACAATGCCAATCCCTATTTTGGCGAACAATCTGTAATTGTTTCCGGAGATAAATTTAACGGATTAACGGCTAGTTGGATTGAAGTAGTGGCAGGAGTAAAGGCGAAAGTTATCAATAATGTGTACTTGGGTTTTAGTCTTAGATTAAACCGATTGGTTTCAAACCATAAACCCACAAACTTTGACAACCTCTATATTCCTGGTTTTAACCGTACTTATGATGGCGATTTTGGGGTAGGAGTAAATTACACTATTACGTATTTGATTCCCATTTACAAGAAGAAAGTAACCTACAGGAAAAAAGTACAATCAAACGGTTAAAAATATTTATTCGTAAAAAACTTCTCCTTATACCAAACACATATATTATATAGTCCAAATTTCATTTAAAAATATATATTTA
>CAZHVE010000051.1:0-15652 GCA_964535705.1 uncultured Flavobacterium sp. | reverse complement strand
GTTTTGGGTTTTGGGTTTTGGGTTTTGGGTTTTGGGTTTTGGGTTTTGGGTTTTCTATAAACCTAAAACCAATGACCTAAAACCTGATTTAAGGCAGCCATTTTTTATCAAAATTTGGTTTTCGTTTTTCAAGGAATGCATTTCTACCTTCTTTTGCTTCTTCGGTCATGTAAGCCAGTCGGGTGGCTTCACCGGCAAAGACTTGCTGCCCTACCATTCCGTCATCGGTAAGATTCATGGCGAATTTCAGCATTTTGATGGATGTTGGCGATTTTTGTAAAATTTCCTGCGCCCATTCATATGCGGTATCTTCTAACTCTTCATGCGGAATAACGGCGTTAACCATCCCCATATCCATCGCATCTTGCGCGGAATAATTACGACCCAAGAAGAAAATCTCACGCGCTTTTTTCTGCCCCACCATTTTAGCCAAATAAGCCGAGCCATAACCGCCGTCAAAACTCGTTACATCAGCATCAGTTTGTTTGAAAATAGCGTGTTCTTTGCTTGCTAAAGTCAAATCGCAAACTACATGTAGACTATGTCCACCACCAACAGCCCAACCTGGGACTACGGCTATGACTACCTTTGGCATAAATCGGATTAAACGTTGCACTTCCAGAATATTCAAGCGATGTTGGCCGTCTTCTCCCACATAACCTTGGTGACCTCGGGCATTTTGATCCCCACCGGAACAGAAGGAATAAATTCCATCTTTGCTCGAAGGCCCTTCTGCAGAAAGTAAAACTACTCCTATAGAGGTGTCTTCTTGGGCGTCATAAAAAGCTTGGTATAATTCGGATGTGGTTTTAGGGCGAAAAGCATTGCGTACTTCCGGTCTATTGAATGCTATTCTGGCTACGCCATTGCATTTTTTATAGGTTATATCATCGTATTCCTTGACGGTTATCCAATCCATGGTAGTCTATTTAAAATTATTTTAGTGTAAAAATAAACCATTTTTTACATTTTTCGGAAGAAGCCAAAAGTATTATTTTTTATGACCCAACTTTAATAAAAAAAAGAGGAAAGTTTTTTACCTTCCTCTTTTTATCCTTATCAAACAGACTGGAATTATTCTTTAACCAAATAAATCCCGTCTTCTTTTATTTCGATTAATTTCTCTTTATATAAAGCTCCGATGGCTTTCTTAAATGTTTTCTTGCTCATTTTCAAAACCGTTTTGATGTCTTCAGGATGTGAATTATCCGTTAAACGCAAGAAACCTCTGCTCGCCCTAAGTTCATCAAGGATTTTATCCGCATTAGGTTCGATGCTTTGATAACCTTGAATTTGTAATGAAACATCAATTTTATTATCGGGACGTATCGTTTTGATATAACCCCGCATTCTATCCCCCGTTCGAATCGAATCATCATAAACCTCATCTTTATACAACAACCCCTTGTGTTGTTCGTTGATGATGACATTGATACCAATTTCGGTGATGTGCGAAACGATCAAATCCACTTCTTCCCCTTTTTCGACCGTTAAATTGTCATTTTTCAAAAACTGATTGGTTTTACTGGAGGCCACCAAACGTTTTGTTTTTTCATCCATATAAAGATATACCAAATAACGTTTGCCTTTTTCCATAGGTCTCGCTTGCTCCTTGAACGGAACTAGAATATCTTTCTCCATTCCCCAATCCATAAAAGCCCCTATCTGGTTGATATAATTCACCCTCAAAAGCGCGAATTCATTCAATAAAATATAAGGTTCTAAAGTCGTTGCAACCGGACGTTCTTCATGATCTAAATAAACAAAAACAATAACCTCCTCGCCAATTTCAAATTCGTTTGGAACATATTTATTGGGCAAAAGAATATCATGAACACCTTCCGGATCCTCTGTTGGATTCCCCAGAAACAAACCTACTTTAGTATCGCGTAAAATGGTAAGCGTATTGTATTTTCCTATTTCAATCATTTTATGGAAAGTCTACTATTTTCAGGCACAAAGATACAAATATGAGGTGTGAATTGTTCAAAAATAAAAATTTTGTGTTTTAGCATCACTTTTTTTATATATTTGATTTTTTTAACAGCTTATTTTTAAATTATTATGGAAACATTAATTGATTATTTTTCGGTTGTTTTTATTTTTTTACTTATTACTCTGTTAACAGTTTTACTGGTATTCTTAGTAAATAAAATGATTAAAATAATCTCCAAATCCAATAGAAAGAAATTAAGAAGAAAAGTAAGACAGCAGAGAAACGATGTTATAAAAAGAAGTTTAAATTCATAGTTCTTTTACTCAACCAACTCCTGAAAATACTGTAACAAAATTTTATCATTTTCTCTTGTTGGAGTGAAAACTTCCAAAATGCTTGGTTTTTCATTTTGGGAGTACAAGGCGTTTAAACTTTTTGATAGACTCTTTTCATCATTGGCAATACTATACTCAAAACCATACATTTTTGCCAATTGTTCCGCTGTGAGGCAATGGGAAGTTTCGAAAAAGGTATTAAAAACTGGCGTTTCTTCATGTCCAGGCAAAATCCTAAAAATCCCGCCTCCTCCATTGTTGATTAAAATAATCTTGAAATTTTTTGGAGTGTATTCGTTCCACAACGCATTGCTATCGTACAAGAAACCAATGTCTCCCGCAATCAAAACGGTGGATTTTTCATTGGCCACAGCCGCACCAATTGCTGTCGAAGTACAGCCATCAATACCACTGGTCCCTCTATTGCAAAAAACAGTAATCGAAGAATTAATGTCAAACAATTGTGCGTATCGAATAGCAGAACTGTTGCTTAAATGCAACATACAATCTTCCTCTAGAGAAGAAATTATTTTTTCAAAAGCCTTGAAATCCGAAAAAGGGATGGATTTCAAATAGTCCTGATGCTTTCTTTTTCGCAAAACGGCCACTTCTTCGTAAGTGGATCGGTAATCGCTTTTTATGGGGATAGCGTGAGGCAAAAACTGACTGAAAAATTGATTTGGATTGACTTTGAAATGTTGGGTCAGACAACCGTATGTGTCATAGGCTCTTAATGTGTCAATATGCCAATGATGCGTTGGTTGGTACTTTCGCAAGAATGCTTTTATCCTTTTGGAAACTACCATTCCGCCGAAAGTAATTAAGATGTCAGGTTGAAAATCCTTAAATTCTTCATTAGAAAAAGGTGTAATTATGGTGTCAATAGTATTAAGAAATGAAGAATGATGAAGATTTGAAGTGGTTTCGGTCATCACGACAACTGAATCATCTTTAGCTAAGGATTCAATAATTTCAGCATCCATCTTATTCGGTTTATTTTCTCCAACTAGAATCAATTTCTTTTTTGAAGCGTTCCAAATACCAGCATATCCTATAATAACATCTATTGATAATTTCTTCTGTCTTTTGGCGAAAGCCGAAATCGTCACATCAACTTCCAGTTTGGAAACCGTTTGATACAAAGGCTCCTCAAAGGGTGCGTTGATGTGAACCGGACCTTTTTGGGCAAAAGCAATGTTTATAGCCTTGTTGATTTTTAAATCATTTTCGACCGAGGCTGTTTCGGTTAAATTAGCATTATACAGCGAATGATTTTTAAACACATTTTCCTGTCGGATGGTCTGACCATCTCCAATATCAATTTTACTTTGTGGCCTATCGGCAGAGAGCACAATCAATGGAATTTGGCTATAAAATGCTTCTGCAAAGGCAGGATAGTAATTTAGCAATGCCGAACCCGATGTGCAAACAACAGCCACTGGTTTCTGGGTTTGCTGAGCGATTCCTAGTGCGAAAAAAGCAGCACATCGCTCATCGGCAATACTGTAACAATTGAATTCAGGATTATTCACAAAACCTATGGTTAATGGTGCATTCCGGGAACCTGGGGAAATCACTATGTTTTTTATTCCTTTAGCAAGACAAATCGCGATGATACTTTGCGCTAATGGGATCTTTGGGTAAACCATTTTTAAAGTTGGAAGTTATAAGTTAGAGGTTTTAACCTAAAAGGCAAAGTTACAAACTTGGCAACCGAATTCATTCTTTTCGAACAAGTTTTTCATACTTTTGAGGAGAAATATTTGACAAAATGGCAATCAACATTAGACCCTACAAAACCGATGATACCCAAGCAATTTTAGATATTGTAAACCATAATATTTTACATTCAACTTCCTTATACGATTACAACATCAGAAGTTATGAGCAACAAAAAACCATTTTGAAAGAGAAAATAAACAAAAATTTTCCCGTGATTGTGGCCGAACTTGATGGAATAGTTGTTGGTTTCGGAATGTATAGCGAATTTCGGTTTAGGGAAGCGTATCAATTTACGGTGGAACATTCTGTTTATGTAAGTGAAGATTTTCATGGCAATGGCATTGGCAAACAACTACTTCAAGAATTGATTAATTTAGCCCGAAAACAAAAAATCCACACCATGATTGGTGTTATCGATTCTGAAAATCAAAGCAGTGTGGTATTTCACGAGAAATTTGGTTTTAAAACCGTGGGTGTCATTAAGGAATCGGGGTATAAATTCGATCGCTGGCTGGATTCCGTTTTGATGCAACTCCTATTCTAAACATTTTACCCGAACTTGTTCCTAATTTATGGCACAACTCTTCTCAATTTTAATATATTTGTCATCAAATTTTACAAAGGAAATAAGCGTCAGTTTCCATGAATTAAATCAAATAAAAAAAGGACTTACTTTAAAAGATGGCAACCAAGCAAACACTTTTATACAAAGGAATCAAATACATGGCCTGGGCTTTGCCATTACTATTTATAGGCCCAACGGTAATTTACAACGCTTTTATCAACAAGCAGAACGGCTGGCATTATATAGTTTTAGCAGTAGGAATTATCATTTGTCTCACGGCAATGTTTTTGATGTTTTGGGGTTTGAAAACCATTATGAAAAGTTTATTTAACGATTAATGGAAAATCTAATTTATACCAATACAACATTCGAAAAAGATCTCTTTATCAATACCAAAATCAACAACCTGGAATTTGAAGATTGTATTTTCAAGAATTGCGATTTCTCGAATAGTGATTTCTCGAACAACAGTTTTATGGATTGCGAGTTCATTGATTGTAATCTTTCGATGATACAATTCGCTGGAACAAGTTTGAAATCGATTCATTTCATAAATTGTAAATTGCTGGGAATCCAATACCACACTTGTAATGATTTCTTGTTTGGTGTAAGCTTCCAAGATTGCGTTTTAGATTATTCCTCTTTTGCCAACAAGAAGATGCCGAAAACGAAGTTCAATTCTTGCTCGATGAAAGAAGTTTCTTTTATTGGAACTCACCTTACGAATTCGGTTTTTGAAAATTGTAATTTGGACAATGCCATCTTTAATGATACTCTATTAGCAGGAGTTGATTTCAGGACTGCCCACAATTACAAAATTGACCCTGAATTCAATCCAATGAAAAAAGCCAAATTTTCGACCCAAGGAATTGTGGGACTTTTAGACAAATATGATATTAAAATTGAGTAAATATATTCCTTTAACATAAAAAAAATGATTGCCTCATATTTCGCAAAGACTAATAAAAATGAAAAAAACAATTGTTCTTCTACTGCTCCTGCCACTATTGTCCTGTTATAATACACAACACAATTGCAAGGATTTTAAAACCGGGAAATTCAAATTTGAATGCATCGTCGATGGTGTAGAGAAAACCACGGTTTTTGAACGCAATGATAGCATTGAAATTGAGACTTTTGAAGGTAAAACAGACACCTCAAAGATTCGGTGGGTAAATGATTGTGAATACGTTTTACAGAAAATTCACCCAAAGAATAGTGTGGAAAAAAAAGCAATTACGATGAAAATTTTGACAACCACAAAGAATTCATATACCTTTGAATTCGGAATCGTCGGCAGCGATGCGAAACAACGTGGAACGGTAGAAAAGGTTTCAGAATAATTAAAAATTATAATTCACAACGAAAAAATGGAAGTATTTTTAAACCCAGATGCCTGGATTGCCTTATTAACATTAACCTTTCTAGAAATTATATTGGGAATTGACAATATCATTTTCATATCAATTGTTACAGGAAAATTACCCGAAGAACACAGAAAAAAAGCCACAAAAATCGGAATGTTTTTAGCTATGTTTATGCGAATTGTGTTGCTTTTTGGAATTACCATCTTGATAGCCATGAAAGAACCCTTGTTTACAATTGATTTCAGTTGGCTGAATGCTAAAATTTCAGGTCAAAGTGTAATTCTGTTTTTGGGCGGATTGTTCTTGATTTATAAAAGTACCAAAGAGATACATGAAAAAGTGGACCTAAAAGGAGAAGAAGAAAAAGAATTAAAACAATCCGCCACAAAATCTTTTGGAAGTGTAATTCTTCAAATAATATTAATTGACTTGGTTTTTTCTTTTGACAGCATTCTAACTGCCGTGGGAATGACAAATGGCGTTGCTGGTGCCTTATACATTATGATTGCAGCGGTAATTATCTCCGTATTGATAATGATGCAATTCGCCGTTCCTGTAGGATCTTTTGTAAACAAACATCCTTCAATCCAAATTTTAGGATTGTCCTTTTTAATCTTGATTGGGTTTATGCTGGTTACTGAAAGCGCCCATTTATCGAATGCTTTAGTGTTTGGAAACCACGTTACGCCAGTGCCAAAAGGCTATTTGTATTTTGCGATTTCTTTTTCTCTTTTGGTGGAAATTTTGAATATGAAAGTCGATAAGAAAATGAAATAAATTAATCAAAAAAGGGAAACAGATTCCAGAAATTCCAGAAATTCACACTAACTAATCGGACAAAATTTATGGAATTTGCCTCTAAATTTGTTATGCTTTCTGTAATTTTTAAAACAAAGTAATTTGTCCGTCCTCATCAGATTGAATGTCCTCGTCGGCAATTTCATTGTCAATTGCAACTTCTAATTCTTCAGGAATAACTTCTTCCGGTTCTTCGTGAAGCAATGGCTCGAGTAAATTAACCTGTTTTAACTTATCGGTGGTTAATTGATTTCCGAGTGCTTTCAATCCTTTAACGGCAATGAAATTTTCAATATCTACTGTCTGATTTTCTTTTTGCGCCCCTTTGACTTTCGTAAAAACCAATTCGGCCATTGGGCGATAATCGGTCGAAACAATTTCCAATTGTGATTTAGGATGTTCCGTGATAAAGGTTTCTTCTTTTCCTTCGGTTTCCACCAAGAAGCGTTTAACATAATAACGTTCTTTTTCGCCATCATAATAAATAGCTGAAATTGGTTTCTTGGAATGCCATTTCTCCAAAACCACCATGTCTTCATCGAAATGTGTGGATAATTCAGGAGTGATGACTTTCAATTTCCCAGTTTGTGAAATCACCAATATCTTGTCATTTGGACGAAATTCGCCCAACAATTCTCCTCTAGCATCTACATTCAATTTTTGGACCGTATAATCAAACCAAACTTTTCTCGGTTTCAAAGTAGAAATTCCTTTTTCCTTGATTTCGATTTTTTTGATTGGGTATTTGGTAACCAAATTTCCTTTGGAAGCGCGACCTTTTATGGCCATTTCAGCAAAATCCAAATCCCATTTCAGTTTTTTAATACTTCCTATTTGACGCAATAAAATGGTTATAACCTCAGCTTCCCCATTCGGATTACAGGTGAAATATAGTATTTGAGAACCTTTGGCACCATTGGTCAAATCGTATAATTTATCGCGTGTAACTCCCGAAACATTAAAGCGTTTAATATAGGACGGACCCGATTTTCCATCACGGTAAATCACGTTGTAAATGGTTCGCTTGTCGCTTTTGTCAAAAATGGCAACGTGAATGATGTCTTTTCCAACGAATTTCTTTTCATCTACCTTGCAAATCATCATATTTCCATCGCGGAGAAAAACAATCACATCATCAATATCGGAACAATCCGTAACATATTCGTCTTTCTTTAATCCGGTTCCAATAAAACCCTCTTCCCTATTCACGTAGAGTTTCGTGTTTCGTAAAGCCACTTTTGTAGCTTCGATATTGTCGAAACTGCGCAGTTCGGTTTGACGTTCGCGACCTTTTCCGTATTTCTCTTTTAACTTGGTGAAAAAGGCAATGGCAAAATCGATTAGGTGTTCCAAATCGTATTTCACTTGTTCAATATCACCTTCAAGGGCTTCTATTTTATCTTGTGCCTTATTGCTGTCGAATTTCGAGATTCGCATAATTCGAATGTCGAGCAAACGAAGAATATCCTCTTCGGTAACAGCTCGTTTCAACTTCTTGGTAAACGGTTTTAATCCGTCATCAACCGCTTTTATTACATCTTCACGGGTCGTTTTATCTTCAATGTCGCGGTAGATTTTGTTTTCGATAAAAATGCGTTCCAAGGATAGAAAATGCCATTGTTCTTCCAGTTCAGACAATTGAATTTCAAGTTCACTCTTCAGTAATTGCACCGTTCTAGCTGTCGAAATTTTCAACATTTCAGAAACACCTACAAATAGAGGTTTATTGTCTTCAATCACGCAACCCAATGGGGCTACCGACGTTTCGCAAGCCGTAAAAGCAAACAAGGCATCGATGGTTTTATCCGGAGAAACGCCCGGGAAAAGATGGATTAGTATCTCAACTTCAGCAGCGGTATTGTCCTCAATTTTCTTGATTTTGATTTTGCCTTTTTCATTGGCTTTCAAAATACTGTCAATCAAAGTGGTTGTATTGGTCGAAAACGGAATTTGGGTAATCACCAAAGTATTCTTGTCCAGTTGGGCAATTTTGGCCCGAACACGAACACGTCCGCCACGCATTCCATCATTATAATTGGATACATCCGCAATTCCTGCAGTCATAAAATCCGGAAAAATCTGGAACGGTTTTCCTTTCAATATTTTAATGGAAGCATCAATAAGTTCATTAAAATTGTGTGGCAACACCTTCGTGGAAAGTCCAACGGCAATCCCTTCAGCTCCTTGCGCCAATAGCAACGGGAATTTTACGGGTAGATTATTCGGTTCGGCACGACGCCCATCGTAGGAAACGCCCCAATCGGTAATTTTTGGAGAATACAAAACTTCCAAAGCGAATTTCGACAAACGGGCTTCAATGTAACGGGAAGCCGCAGCGCTATCGCCCGTGAGGATATTTCCCCAGTTTCCCTGGCAATCTATCAGTAATTCTTTCTGGCCTATTTGCACCATCGCATCGCCAATACTTTGGTCTCCGTGCGGATGGTATTGCATGGTGTGTCCAACGACATTGGCCACCTTGTTGTACCGACCGTCATCTAATTCCTTAAGCGAATGCATAATCCTACGTTGAACGGGTTTGAAACCGTCCTCGATGGCTGGAACCGCACGCTCCAAAATCACATAAGAAGCATAATCCAAAAACCAGTCTTTGTACATTCCTGTAACTTTGGTAATGGTATCCTCTGAATTTTCGTCGTTCTCGTAGAAATGATTTCCTCCCGAAGCAATTATGTCTTCGAAACCTTCTTCATTTGTGGACTCGTTTGACTCTTCGTTAGTTTCGTCTTCGTTTGGGATGTTGTTATCTTCGTCTTCTTCGTCTTTCATTTATTTTGATTCCGAAATTAATTTTATTAAATCTTCCTTGCTTGGAAGAACTGTTTTGTATTTACTGGCAAAAATTTGCTCGTTATTTTCTGGCAAGGTATATTCCACAACCAAATTGCTTTTATTTTGACAGAGCACAATTCCAATGGTTTTATTCTCATCTTCCAAGCGCTTTTCTCTATCATAATAGTTGACATACATTTGCATTTGACCCAAATCTTGATGTTTCAGTTCTCCAATTTTCAAATCAATTAAAACAAAAGATTTTAAAATTCGGTTATAAAAAACCAAATCAATTCGGAAATGTTTATCGTCAAAAGTTATTCTTTGTTGGCGCGCCACAAATGTGAAACCGTGACCCAATTCTAAAAGAAAATTTTCTAATTTATTGATGATTTCTTCTTCTAATTCCGATTCAGAATACTGATGCAATTCTGGCAATCCAAGAAATTCTAAAATATAAGGATCTTTAATTATGTCTTTAGGCTTCTCTATAATCTGACCCTTTTCTGAAAGTTTTAAAATCCCTGCTTTGTCTCGACTCAAAGCCAATCTGGTGAAAAGTGCCGAATCATATTGTCGTTTTAATTCACGTACACTCCAATTAGATTTTTCGGATTCTATCTCGTAAAAACGTCTTTCCTTTTCATCGTCAATTCGCATTAAGAAAACATAATGTGTCCAAGTCAGTTTGAAAAACGAAATCAGTGACTGCGTTTTTGTAGTTTGAATTTCTTCTAATTTTACACTTTCAGAATTCGTCATCAGTGATGGCGAATTTGTAATTTGCAAAATCCGAGTCAGTGACTCGGATATTGAGTAAGCTAAATAAAACTTCCTCATATTTTCCAAATTATCAATAGAAAAACCTTTCCCAAACTCTTTTTTCAGCTCATCAGAAAGTCCTTTTAAAATTTTTTTTCCGTATTCCGCTCGGTCTTTTCCGCTTTGTTCTTCTTCAACAATCATTCTTCCAATTTCGAAATACGTGCAAACCATTGTTGAGTTTACAGTACGCAAAACTTGATGACGAGCATTTTGCAATAGCTCAACTACCTGTTGGAATAAAATTTTATTTTGAAGATCTTTTGACAATTTTTTATTTAAACTTATTTCTAACTGGCTTCAATCGTATCTAATTCCACCTTCAAGTTATTGATTATAAATTCTTGTCGGTCTGGCGTGTTTTTACCCATATAGAAAGACAACAATTGTTCTACCGATGTGTTTTTATCCATCATAATAGGATCCAATCGGATGGTTTCTCCAATAAAATTCTTGAATTCGTCTGGCGATATTTCTCCCAATCCCTTAAATCGAGTGATTTCCGGTTTTGGTTTTAATTTTTCAATGGCTGCTTTTCGTTCGTCTTCGGAATAGCAATAAATGGTTTCTTTCTTGTTTCGAACCCTAAAAAGTGGTGTTTGCAGAATATACAAATGTCCTTCCTTAATCAATTCCGGAAAAAATTGCAGAAAGAAGGTAATCAACAACAACCGGATGTGCATTCCGTCGACATCAGCATCAGTAGCAATGACTATATTGTTATAACGCAATTTTTCCAAACCATCCTCAATATCTAAAGCTGCTTGTAATAAATTAAACTCTTCGTTTTCATAAACAATCTTCTTGCTCATTCCATAACAGTTCAATGGCTTTCCGCGGAGGCTAAAAACCGCTTGCGTATTCACGTCACGCGATTTAGTAATAGATCCAGAAGCCGAATCCCCCTCGGTAATGAAAAGCGTGCTATCCAAATTTTTTGGGTTCTTGGTATCGGGAAGATGAGCGCGGCAATCTCGTAATTTTTTGTTGTGCAAATTGGCTTTTTTGGCTCGATCGGTTGCCAATTTTCGGATTCCGGAAAGTTCTTTGCGTTCACGTTCTGCTTGCAAAATTTTGCGCAACAAAGCATCGGCGCTTGCCGGGTTTTTATGCAAATAACTGTCTAATTTGTTTTTTACGAAATCATTGACAAAAGTACGAACCGAGGGCATTCCCGGTTCCGAGCCCATATCGGTCGAACCCAATTTGGTCTTGGTCTGCGATTCGAAAACCGGCTCCATGACCTTGATGCTAACTGCAGTCACAATAGATTTTCGGACGTCCGAAGCTTCGAATGGTTTGTTGTAATATTCCCGGATGGTTTTTACAATAGCTTCGCGATAGGCAGCCAAATGCGTTCCTCCTTGAGTGGTATTTTGCCCGTTGACAAAGGAATGGTATTCCTCGCTGTATTGGGTTTTGCTGTGTGTCAAGGCAATTTCGATATCATCACCTTTCAAGTGAATAATTGGATATTCTAGGTCATCGACGTGGATAGTTTCTTCCAATAAATCTTTCAATCCATTTTCGGAAAAATATTTTTCGCCGTTGAATAATATGGTCAAACCATTGTTAAGATAACAATAGTTTTTGAGCATTTTGATGATGTATTCATAACGGAATTTATAATTTTTGAAAATTGCTTCATCCGGAATAAAACTAACCTTGGTTCCTTTTCGTTTGGTCGTTTCAATAATATCTTCTTCCAAAACCAAGTTTCCTGCCGAGAATTCGGCTGCTTTTTGCTTGTCGTCTCGAACAGATTCTACACGAAAATAATTGGACAAAGCATTCACCGCTTTCGTTCCAACACCATTCAACCCTACGGATTTTTTAAAAGCAAGTGAATCGTATTTTCCACCCGTATTCATCTTAGAAACCACATCAATCACTTTTCCGAGGGGAATTCCTCGACCGTAATCGCGAACCGTAACGGTTTTATCCTTGATAGTCACCTCGATGGTTTTCCCTGCACCCATAACGAACTCGTCGATACAGTTATCCAAAACTTCTTTGAGAAGAATGTAAATACCATCGTCTGGCGAAGAACCGTCACCAAGCTTTCCGATGTACATTCCGGGACGCATTCTGATATGTTCTTTCCAGTCTAGTGACCGAATATTATCTTCGGTATATTGATTTTGATCGGACATTTTAAATTTTATCGAATTTAACTACGTTCTGCTTGGCTTTTTCTTTTCGCCCAGACCTCGAGTGTGCTAATGTAGTGTAAATTGATAAAATTTGAAAGCGGAAAAATTCAAAGTTATTAAGAATGATATTGACAGTGGGGAATTGGGTTTTGAATTGAGTTTTTAATTTTTTTTTTCTAAAAATTATTTACAATATCTCCCAGTTGTTTGTCTAATTCCTCATTGGAAATTCTTCCTTTTTCAACATCAAAATTGTCATTGAAACTAGGCAAGGAAAAGGAGGCTTTTACTACTGCTCCAAAACGGGGGAATGCGTTTTTAGCCATTTCAAGAACCGTTGCTCCACCCCTAAATCCAGGAGAAGTTGCCATAAGAAGCATCGGTTTTTCCTGGAATATTTTAGCTGTAATTCTAGAACACCAATCGAAAATATTTTTGAAAGCCACTGAATAATTTCCGTTATTTTCTGCAAGGGAAACCACCAAAACATCAGCAGTGGCGATTTTGTCCAAAAAAGCTTTCGCCAAAGGATGTTGTCCTATTGACAGTTCAATATCAACACCAAATAAAGGCATCTGATAATCATTTAGGTCTAATACTTCGACCTCTGCATTTTCAAAAAGATGCGCAGCATAATTCGCCAATTTTTTATTGATGGAATTGCGGCTATTGCTTCCGGCTAGGGCAATGATTTTCATAACCTATAGTTTTTATTAAGTGTCCAAAAATTTAAGCGAATAAAAAAAATACAAAGTTATTTATGATAAAATTTTCTCAATTTCAGGTTGAGCTCTTTAGGATTAAAAGGTTTTATAATATATTCATCAATTCCAACAAGCTTTGCCTTTTCGAGATAGCCATAAGATGCTGATGCAGTTAAGGCAATAATTGGTATCGTGAAATCCTTGTTTCTTATTATAGTTGTTGCTTCATACCCATCCATTATTGGCATGGCCAAATCCATTAAAACAACATCATACTTCCCTTTTTTATATTTCTCAGTGGCAATTAATCCATTTAATGCAATGTCAACCGAAACATTCCAATGCGATAGTATTTTCTCTGCCACTTTTACGTTAATTAGATTGTCTTCTACAAGAAGCACTCGCATTCCATCTAAATTTTCTTCTTTATAATCGTGATATAAAAGATTATTTTTTAAATCGGAACTATCTGAAAAATAAGGGGTTTTTAAAACAAAACTAAAGTTGGATCCCTTGCCGATTTCACTTTGCAAAACAATATCAGAATCCAGTAATTGAAGCAGCTTTTTTGAAATCACCAAACCCAATCCTGTACCCCCAAATTGCCTGGTAGTACTTTTTTCTGCTTGTTCAAAATGATGAAAAATTTGTTCAAATTTTGCCTTTTCTATACCAATTCCGGTGTCAATAATTTGAATTTTAAATTTGGAGGTTTGGTCTTTTTTTTCTAATTGATCAATTTTGATCTGAACAGAACCGTTATTGGTAAACTTTATGGCATTTGAAATCAAATTAGTTATAATTTGTCCAATTCTCAGTGGATCACTAATTACGTTTGAGGTGAAATTTTTGTCAATTATAACTTCAATTTTATTTGAATTTTCGTAAGCTTTAACTTCCAAGGATTTTGCGATTTGCAAAATTAATTCCTCTAAATCGAATGGGATTTGCTCAATGTCAATTTTACCGGCCTCTATTTTATTAAAATCGAGAATATCATTAATCAGAAGATATAAATTTTGGGAAGAATGTTTTAAAACTTCTATATTTTCTTGGAAACTTGAAAAGGAATTTTCTTTTTCCATGATGTAAATCAGCCCAATAATTGCATTTAAAGGAGTTCGAATCTCATGACTCATAATGGATAGAAAATCCGACTTGGCATCATTGGCCTTTTCAGCATTTGATTTAGCATCAAATAATTGATTCTCAAATTCTTTTTTCAAGTCAATTTCGTTATGCAATATTTGCAACAATTCTGTCAGATTATCATCCCCTAACTCTACATCATTTATGTTTTTACTTAATAGCTTTATAGCGTGAATTAATTCATACTGTATCTCTTTATTTTTCTCTAATTGATCTTTAATTTTAGTATTAATTTTATAAAATTCTATATCATTTAATAGAATGGATTGCTCGAACAATTCAGAATCCTTTTCATAATTTTCATACGACTGATTTACAGCCTGAATGAATTTTTGAATTGATGGATTATCATTAATAATATCATCAGATAAAAATTTATTGATTTGTCTATTTAAATTTCTATTAAAATTATTAGGCATAAATAGAAATAGATTTAGTTTTCTCTAATTGTCAAAATGGCCAAAGTTTGGTTATGCAATTCACAAAATTTATAATCTTTAACTGGTGATATTTCACCATAAGAATAAAACCCGCAAAGAAGTGTTTTTCCAGAAACTTCTTTAACGGCTTCAAATTCTTCATCGATTCTATTTCCTAAAACAATTTTTCTGCCAACACAGCTTACAACAATTGCTAAATCCGGCTCCTTTGAATGACTCGAAAAAGCCTGAGAAGCAGCCCTATATGAAGCATCGATAAGTTTATCGAAATTGCCTTTCATTAATCTCACAAGAGAACCTCGAGGAATATTTCCCGCGAAAGTCATGGATTTGGTTTTTTCGTCTATAGACAAAATTGTCCTTACAACCGAAGACGAATCTTTAGTTTCTTTCATCGAAAGAGGAAAATACAAAGCAGAACTAGGCAAATCATCAGCATATTTTCCCAAGTATTCTTTATAAATATCTAAGGCATAGCGATCTCCTATTTTATACAACACATTTTTTTCTGAAAGTGTCACTTCTCTTTCGGGACCATAATCACTCCAACCACCTTCACAACCCGAACCAAAATTTAATGTCTCCCCGTAAAACCCAATAACTACAACTTTTCCCTCTTTAGCATCTTGATTGAGACCTACAATAGTTTTGAGAAATGCAACCTTATCTCCTGCAAGTCCTCCAAAAATAGGTAGTGAGTAATTTGTTTGTTTTTCTAATTCATTCACTAATTCAGTTCCATTAACAAAACTCCCTTCGGAAATAACAATTATTAATTTTAGGTCTTTATCTAAAAGTTCATTTTTTACAACAAGACCCAATTCTTCAATATTTTTATTTTTTAAAAGGTCTATTTCTGCAATTTTTA
>CAZHVE010000050.1:0-15739 GCA_964535705.1 uncultured Flavobacterium sp. | reverse complement strand
TCGGCACCACAAACCAATACTCTAACCAGCTGAGCTACAACCACCATTTTTAACGTGTGCAAATATAACACTAAAGTTTACTTTCGCAAATAAAATTTTCAAAAAATTAGATCAAGCTCCCTAAACTATTGACTGCCAAATATCTTTCCGCCGTAAATCCTTCGGCATAATCAGTACCAATTAATCTGCCCAAATCTTGGGCGCGATAACTGATGCTTTCGAGAAAATTTTTGGAAGTAATATGTGTTTGAGGTTCCTGTGAATTGGAGTCATAAAACTGGGAGCCATAGGCTAAAATGGCTTCCATTTTTTTTTCATTATACCCTGTAATATCGACCACAAAATCTGGTGTTATAGTTGCCCACTGTATGTAATGATAAACTAATTTAGGCCGCCAAGATTTTTGCTTTTCTCCATTATATTCGGTTTCAATCTTCATCAAGCCCGATAGAAAACAAGCATCAGAAACAAGCCTACTTCCTTTGCCGTGATCAATATGGCGATCTTCAAAAGTGTTACACAAAATAATTTCGGGTTGGTATTTTCGAATCACTTTAATGATTTCTAACTGATGCCATTCGTCATTGACAAAAAAACCATCGCGCATATTTAGATTTTCACGAACAGAAACACCAAGTATTTTTGCTGCCGCCTTCGCTTCTTCATCTCGGATTTCCTTTGAACCCCGAGTACCTAACTCGCCACGAGTCAAATCGATAATACCCACTTTTTTGCCCAAGGCTATTTCTTTGGCAATTGTTCCGCCACAACCCAATTCCACATCATCTGGATGTGCACCGAATGCTAGTATGTCTAGTTTCATTTTTATAATTTTAAATTTTAGATTTCAGATTCAATAGAACCTCAAATCTAATATTTTCTTCATCGTTACCGATTTACTAACACTCTCCTCCCACTCTTTTTCTGGAATACTATCTTTAGTGATACCACAGCCAATGTACAAAATAGCTTTCGCCAATATCTGTTTCGAATCATTTTGAGCGTTTGAAAACTCAATTTGCATACAACGCAAATTTACAAACAAATCTGAATTTTCAGTTTCTTTAGTGTCATCGAAATTTAACTCTCCTAAAAAACCAGTGTAAAAAGTTCTATCATACTGCTCATTCTCTAAAATAAATGCTTTTGACGCATCCTTTGGCAAACCACAAACCGCAGGTGTTGGATGCAGTAATCGAATTATTTTTTGCAAACCGATACCAGAATTTACAACACCTGATATTTCTGTTTTAATATGCCAAAGCGCTCCAGCTCGATAATTATAAGGTTTTGAAACTATAACATCTGTTGCCGCTTCCTTTAATTTATTTACAATATAATCGGTTACAATTTGTTGCTCTTCAATTTCTTTTTTTTTCCAGCTAACTTCCTTAAAATAATTTGATTTTTTTGTTCCAGCTAAAGCTATAGTATGGAAATCAATACCGTTAGATTTAAGCAGTTGCTCTGGACTTGCGCCAAGCCAAATACCCACTTTTGAATGATAAAAGCAATACGTAAACGCAGTAGGATAAAACTGAACCAAATTTTGAAATGCCGTAATTAAATCAAAATGATTCAATTCGACTATTTCTATTCTAGATAAAACTACTTTCTTGAATTCTTTGTTTTCAATAGCTTGAATTCCTTTTGTAACTAGTTTTTCAAAACTACCTCGATGAGATTCATCGGAAAATAAAACCTCGTCATTTAACAAATTCGACTGACTTTCGTTACTTTCCTCACAAAAAACTTCGGATTGATTTTCAGGAATTATTACCGTTTGCTTTCCGTCGAAAGTCGCAAAAACAAATCCTTTTTCAGTAAAATCCTGTACCAAAAACAAGTTGTCATTTTTTTGAAAAAGACCGATAACATTGGCGTTATTAGGTTTTTTATAAAGAACAAAAGGAAGATTTTGCGCGAATTGTTTGGCAGCCTTCTCTAAAATTATTTTCATATTTAGTCTTCGCTTTTTCTTTTTGGCAAAACCATATTCGTCAATTTGCAAAGCGAAATTAAATGATCGTTCTCGTCTACAACCCGAATTTCCCAAAGATGAATACTTCTCCCCTTGTGAACTATTCTTGCAGTTGCCGTCACAATCCCGTTTCGTTTTGATTTTAAGTGATTAGCCGCTATCTCAATTCCACGAACTTCGCTGACTTCTGAATTTACAAACAACATGGATGCAGCGCTACCAACGCTTTCGGCCAAAGCCACTGTGGCTCCGCCGTGTAATAATCCCATAGGTTGATGAACAGATGAATTCACTGGCATGGTAGCCACTAAATAATCAGGACCTGCGTCAATATATTCTATATTCAGAGTTTGCATTAAAGTGTTTTTCGAAACTTTGTTACAATAATGGAGGATTTTTTCTTTGTCGAATGTCATGTTTTGGGCTTTAAAAGTGTAAATTTATATAAAAGATTAGACACCTTATAGCAATACTATTGTAATTATCCGTTATAAATTGAAAATCGTTTTCAAATTCGATTTGATTTTTCCTATTTTTACAAAAAATATAACGAAATGCGTACGTTAACTTTGGTTTTTTTTATTGGAATACTTATTTCTCTTAGTTCGTGTCGAACTGATTTTGAAACCGTGGCCAGTTCAGGAGATTTAGGATTTTCGAAAGACACGGTTTATTTGGACACTGTTTTTACCAACATTGGTTCTAGTACCTATAACTTAAAAGTGTACAATCGTAGTAATAAAGACATCATTATACCAAGTATTAAACTGGAAAATGGATTAAATTCAAGATTTAGAATGACAATTGACGGAATGCGAGGAAATGAAGGAAGGGCATTCGAGAATGTGACTCTTTTGGCTAAAGACAGTTTGTATATTTTCATTGAAACAACCGCAAATATTACAGATGGCTATGTTCGGCCTGAAGACAAAAACAAATATCTTTATACCGATAAAATTCTATTTGCTAGCGTTGGAAAAACTCAAGAAGTAGAATTGGCGACTATCATTCAAGATGCTGTTTTTATTTTTCCAAATAAACCATTGGTCACTGGGATAAAAGAAACGTTATCTCTAGTTGGACTAAATGGTGTTGAAGGCCATGAATTATTAACTGATAATGAACTAAATTGGACTAAAGAAAAACCGTATGTAATTTATGGATATGCTGCCGTACCTAATGGTAAAACCCTTACAATTAATGAAGGCACTAGGGTATATTTTCACGCTGAGTCAGGTTTAGCTATAGATAATGGTGCAACATTAAAAATTGAAGGAAAATTAAACGAAACTAATACCAAGGGAGAGATAATTAATTTTAGAGAAGTAACATTTGAAGGTGACCGTCTTGAACCCGATTTTGAAGAAATACCTGGACAATGGGGAACTATTTTGTTGTTTTCTAGCGCAAACAACACTATCAACCACCTGACTGTTAAGAACGCAACTATTGGACTTTATCTGCAAACTAACGTGTCGGAAAATATTCCAAAATTAAAAATTGATAATTCTCAATTTTACAATTGTTCCAATGTTGGTATTTTAGCAAGAAATGCTGATATAATTGGGACTAATCTTGTAATTAATGGTGGGGGTTTATCTAGTTTATGGTGTTCAATGGGCGGGACTTATGATTTTACTCATTGTACTTTTAACAATAACTTCATAAGTTCTAAGCAAACTGCAGTCTTAGTTGATAATTATTATCTCGATGAAAAGAATAAAGAAATATCCTTTGATTTAAACAAAGCTAATTTCAAAAATTGTATCATTTATGGTTCAAATAATGTCGAGTTATTTTTAGACAAAGATGAAACGGCCGAATTCAATACGTCCTTTGAAAATTGTTTAATAAAGTTTAACGATGTAGATACAGGAATTGAAAAAAATATTCTTTACAATTTTATAAGAAACGAAGAATCGGGCAATATTAAAAATAAAGACCCTAAATTTTTCAAGCAAAATCAGAACAAGTTAAATATTGACGAGACATCAGCAGCGTACCAAAAAGGAAATGATTACGGCATCGAAACTGATATTTTAGGTACGACACGACCTACTACAACTCCAGATATAGGTGCCTATCAAAGTGCATCTTTTCCTAAATGATTCGATGATAAATCTTTATAATTGTTCTTTGCGCATTGCACTTTTTTAAACTAAATTTGCGCCATCAATACAAACTACGAAATAATGATTCATTTCTTTGAAAACCAAAGCAAGACCCTGTTTGCAGTACAAACGCAAAACCTACTTTCGGCTCAAGACATTTCAAAACTCAACTGGCTTTTTGCCGACTCCCATAAAATAGAAAAATCCGTTTTAACGGATTTTTTTGTTGGCCCTCGCGCCACAATGGTTACACCCTGGAGTACTAATGCGGTAGAAATTACTCAAAATATGGGGATTTTCGGAATCATTCGAATTGAGGAATTTCATAAAGCTTCAGATGATTCTTTTGATTTTGATCCCATGATTTCGCAAAAATATTCTGAATTAAACCAAGATATTTTCACCATTCACATTCAACCCGAAGCCATTTTGGATATTGTTGACATTGCTGCTTATAACAAATCAGAAGGGTTATCATTAAGTCCTGACGAAGTAGAATATTTAGATAATCTAGCAACTAAATTGGGTAGAAAATTAACCGATTCTGAAATTTTTGCCTTCTCACAAGCCAATTCAGAGCACTGTCGTCATAAGATTTTCAACGGAACTTTTGTTATAGATGATGTTGAAAAAGAAACCTCTCTTTTTAAATTAATCAAAAAAACATCTCAGGAAAATCCGAATGATATTGTTTCGGCATACAAAGACAATGTAGCTTTTGTAAAAGGACCAAGAGTCCAACAATTTGCACCGAAAACTGCCGAAAAAGCTGATTTCTATGAAATAAAAGAGTTCGATTCGGTTATTTCTTTAAAAGCCGAAACTCACAATTTTCCAACAACAGTAGAACCTTTCAACGGAGCTGCAACAGGTTCCGGAGGAGAAATTCGGGATCGTTTAGCTGGAGGCCAAGGGTCTTTACCATTAGCAGGAACAGCGGTTTATATGACTTCGTATTCGCGTTTACAAGAAAAAAAATTAGGTTTTGATGAACGAAAATGGCTGTACCAAACGCCAATAGATATTTTAATAAAAGCTTCAAATGGAGCTTCTGATTTTGGGAATAAATTTGGGCAACCACTAATTACGGGTTCGGTTTTGACTTTCGAACACGAACACTTCGACGCTTCTACAGGCTCAGCGCAGGCGCGCAAGTTGGGCTACGACAAAGTAATCATGCAAGCGGGTGGCATTGGTTACGGAAAACTAGATCAAGCCATCAAACATAAACCACAAGAAGGTGATAAAATCGTAATTCTTGGAGGAGAAAATTATAGAATCGGAATGGGTGGTGCTGCGGTTTCCTCTTCCGATACTGGAGCGATGAGTTCTGGAATCGAGTTGAATGCCGTACAACGTTCTAACCCCGAAATGCAAAAACGAGCTGCTAATGTCATTCGTGGTTTGGTAGAAAGTGATCATAATCCAATAGTTTCGATTCACGATCACGGTGCAGGTGGACATTTGAACTGTCTTTCGGAATTGGTGGAAGAAACGGGTGGATTGATTGACTTGGATAAATTGCCTGTGGGCGACCCTACCCTTTCGGCAAAAGAAATCATCGGTAACGAATCCCAAGAAAGAATGGGGTTGGTTATTGGCAAAAAAGATATTGATTTACTTCAAAAAATTGCTGACCGGGAGCGTTCACCAATGTACCAAGTGGGTGATGTTAAAGCGGATCACCGTTTTACATTCCAGTCTAAAACTACCGGTCTAAAACCTATGGATTATGCTTTGGAAGATTTTTTCGGAAGTTCGCCAAAAACAGTGATGACAGACAAAACTATTCATTACAATTATCCTGCTTTAGAATATGAGGTTCAAAATATATCCACTTATTTAGAACAAGTTTTACAGCTAGAAGCTGTGGCTTGTAAAGACTGGTTAACCAACAAAGTCGATCGTTGTGTGGGTGGAAAAGTAGCGAAACAACAATGTGCTGGGCCATTGCAATTGCCCTTGAACAATTGCGGTGTCGTAGCTTTTGATTATACTGGTAAAGAAGGAATTGCGACCTCGATTGGGCACTCTCCTATCGCTTCTTTGATTGACCCGGTTGCGGGAACAAGAACTGCCATTGCTGAGTCTTTATCGAACATCGTTTGGGCACCAATCAAATACGGGATGGGCGGCATTTCATTATCTGCCAATTGGATGTGGGCTTGTAAAAACGAAGGAGAAGATGCTCGATTGTATGCTGCCGTTGAAGCGTGTTCGGAATTCGCCATAGAATTGGGAATCAACATTCCAACTGGAAAAGATTCGCTTTCGATGAAACAAAAATATCCAAATGATGAAGTAATTGCGCCAGGAACGGTGATTATTTCGGCTGGAGGGAATTGTACTGACATAAGAAAAGTAGTAGAACCCGTCTTACAAAAAGACGGCGGTTCTATTTATTATATCAATTTATCACAAGACAATTTTAAATTAGGTGGATCTTCATTGGCACAAATTCTGAATTCGATTGGAAACGAAGCACCGACTATTAATGACACCGCTTTCTTCAAAAAAGCCTTCAACACGCTACAAGAATTAATTTTAGACAATCAAATTGTTGCAGGGCACGACATTGGAAGTGGCGGTCTAATTACCACTTTATTAGAAATGTGTTTTGCCGACGTGAATTTGGGAGCCAAAATTGATTTTTCTGTTTTTGAAGAAAAAGATATCATTAAATATCTTTTTGCTGAAAATATTGCTATTGTTTTCCAAGCCAAAGAGGATATTGTTGTGGAAAGAGCATTGGAAAACAAAGGAGTTTCTTTCTACAAATTAGGAAGCGTTACAAATGAAGCAACTTTGGAATTTGGAAGTTATAAATTAGACATTGCCAAGCACCGAGACATTTGGTTTAAAACCTCTTTCCTACTCGACCAAAAACAAGCCAAAAACGGAACAGCTAAAGCGCGTTTCGACAATTATGCAACTCAACCGTTAAAATTTGTTTTCCCAAATCATTTCACAGGAAAAGCTCCTAGCTCCCTCCCCTTCGGGGAGGGCCGGGGACGGGCTCCAAAAGCAGCAATCATCCGTGAAAAAGGAAGTAATTCCGAGCGTGAAATGGCGAACGCCATGTATTTGGCAGGATTTGATGTCAAAGACGTTCACATGACCGATTTAATTTCGGGACGTGAAAATCTGGAAGACATTCAGTTTATTGGAGCCGTCGGAGGATTCTCAAATTCAGATGTTTTGGGTTCTGCCAAAGGTTGGGCTGGAGCGTTTTTATACAATGAAAAAGCTAAAACTGCCTTGGACAATTTCTTTAAAAGAGAAGATACTTTATCCGTTGGAATCTGCAACGGTTGTCAGTTGTTTATGGAATTAGAATTAGTCAATCCGGAACACGAAGTACACGGAAAAATGTTGCACAATGATAGTCACAAACACGAAAGTATTTTCACATCGGTAACGATTCAGGAAAACAAATCGGTGATGTTGTCCTCTTTGGCAGGTAGCACTTTGGGCGTTTGGGTTTCACACGGTGAAGGTAAATTCAATTTGCCAATGGGAGAAGAAAACTACAACATTGTTGGAAAATACGGTTACGATAGTTATCCAGCGAATCCTAATGGTTCTGATTATAACACGGCAATGATGTGTGACAAAACCGGAAGACACTTGGTAATGATGCCGCACATCGAGCGATCTACGTTTCAATGGAACTGGGCGCATTATCCAAAAGACCGTAACGATGAAGTTTCACCTTGGCACCAAGCCTTTGTGAATGCTAGATTGTGGATTGAAAAATTATAATTAGAAAACTGATACTGCAGAAAAAAACTCATTCTATAAAAATGAGTTTTTTTTATACTTCGAAGATAAATCACTTCTTTTCTGCCGCTAATTCTTTACGGGATTTATAGGCTTTGAGATATTCTCCTTTAGGTTTACCATCATCAAAAGAGCTCCATTTTACTGAGGTTCTCACACCATTTCTAGCTTCTTGATTGCTGAAATTTTCGTACTCGATTCTATAAATAGCTGAGTACATTTCGGCACGACCAACTCCGTGATAGCAATGAATTAGAACAGGATAATTGTCTGGATTATCCATAATTTTAAAAAATACATCTAGATTTTCTTGTTTAGGCACTTGATCGGAACCATTATTAAAATAATTCACTCCTTTTATTTTAGCGATTGCTTCTTTTTCGGCTGTCAATTCAGCAGGGATTTCAGGATTGTTGACATCATCACCTGTGCCTGGAAAACGCAAATCAACAATTGATTTGATATGGTATTTATTGATGTATTCCTTCAATTCATCAGGCGGAATTACTCCTGATTTATATACTTTACCCTCGGTAATTGTTTCGAAATTATGATTGATATTCATATCATATATGTATTTACCAACAATAACTAAAACGATTGTAATTACTAAAAGCCCCGTTATTTTATATTTTTTCATTTTTAAAATTAAAATTATTAAAGGCTTAGTCTATTTTGTGAAATGAAAAATATCATAAAGCAATTCGATACAAATATATCGCTATATTTTCTTTATTAAAATTTTAAACTTGTGATTTATCTCTTAATTTTTTAAAAACATAAAATTGCATCTTATTTAATTATTACTTAATTTGCAATTCTATTTTAACCTATAATTCAAATGATCAACATATCTAGATTATTCGATTTTCCGTATCATCAACTCAATAAATTTAAAATTGCTGATGCATTAGTTACAAAGCAAAATGGTATTTGGACCAAAACTTCAACTCAAGAATATATAGACAAGGCTAACACTATTTCGAGAGCTTTGTTAAGGCTGGGAATTCAGAAAAACGATAAAATAGCCATTATATCCTCTAACAATAGAACAGAGTGGCACATTATGGATATTGGCGTATTGCAAACTGGTGCGCAAAACGTTCCTATATATCCTACAATTTCTTCTGAAGATTATTTATACATTCTTAATCATTCCGGGGCCTTATATTGTTTAGTATCTGATAACGAAGTCTATGAAAAGGTTAAAGCTATTCAAGCAAAACTCAATATATTAAAAGACGTTTTTTCATTCAATGAAATAGAGGATTGCAAAAACTGGAGCGAACTCTTAGCGCTAGGAAAAGACACTTCTAATCAAGAAGAAGTTGAGGAACGAAAAAACAAAGTACTTCCCGAAGATTTGGCTACCATAATTTACACTTCGGGAACAACAGGAATACCTAAAGGCGTGATGCTTTCGCATAAAAATATTGTTTCTAATGTTTTGGATAGTGCCAACAGAATTCCGTTTGAAGAAGGCAAAAGTGTAGCCTTAAGTTTTTTGCCTATTTGTCATATCTATGAACGAATGGTTACTTACATTTATCAATTTTATGGTTGCTCTATTTACTTTGGCGAATCTATCGAAAAAATAAGTGATAATATCAAAGAAGTACAACCTACAGTAATGACTGGAGTACCGCGACTTATCGAAAAGGTTTATGACAAAATCATTTCAAAAGGAAGCGAATTATCAGGGTTAAAGAAAAAATTATTCTTTTGGGCAGTAGCCATTGGAGAACAATACGAACCTTATGGTGTAAATGGTTTTTGGTATGAATTGCAACTCAAAATCGCTCGAAAACTGATTTTCAGTAAATGGAAAGCAGGTTTGGGTGGTAGATTAGATTTAATAGTAAACGGAAGTGCCGCACTACAACCTCGTTTAGCTAGAATTTTTGCAGCAGCCGAAATATACATCATGGAAGGATATGGATTAACCGAAACTTCGCCAGTAATTTCTGTTAATGATTTTAGAAACAAAGGATTTAAAATTGGTACTGCTGGAAAAATCATTGATAATGTCGAAATAAAAATTGCCGATGATGGAGAAATTCTTTGCAAAGGTCCTAACGTAATGATGGGTTATTACAAAGAAGAAGAATTAACATATACAGCTATCGTAGACGGATATTTTCATACTGGAGATATTGGAATGATTGACAGCGATGGTTTTCTTAAAATTACCGATCGTAAAAAAGAAATTTTTAAAACCTCAGGAGGCAAATACATTTCGCCACAATTACTAGAAAATGCTATGAAACAATCTCGTTTTATCGAAAATATCATGGTGATAGGTGAAGGGCAAAAGATGCCAGCGGCTTTTATTCAACTTAATTTCGAATTTGTTAGAGAATGGCAAAAACTACATGATATTCCTGTTGACAACACTAATGAAGAACTTATTTCCAATCCGAAAGTGAAAGAAAGAATTCAGGAAGAAATTAAAATTCTAAATAAAAAATTTGGAAGTTGGGAACAAATAAAACGTTTTGAACTAACGCCTGATGTATGGTCAATCGCTGGAGGACATTTGACTCCTACCATGAAATTAAAACGAAAAATAGTCATGGACAAGAATATTAATTTGTTTCATAAAATTTACGATTAAGAATTTGTGATTAAATAACTATGATTTTTGTTTTTGGCAAGTTAGTATTGAATTTTATTTTTTTTTATTATCCAAATAATCAAAACCATCTCCGCCGTTTAAAATAATACATCATCAGCAATACAATAAAAACCATCACACCAACAATAGTATAATATCCATGCTTATATTCTAATTCCGGCATATATTTAAAATTCATTCCATAAACACCTACAATAAACGTTAGTGGTATAAAAATAACCGAAATGATGGTCAAGGTTTTCATAATCTCGTTCATCTTATGTGTTTGC
This sequence comes from uncultured Flavobacterium sp., assembly GCA_964535705.1. Classification (GTDB taxonomy): domain Bacteria; phylum Bacteroidota; class Bacteroidia; order Flavobacteriales; family Flavobacteriaceae; genus Flavobacterium. Next base: position 4,963 of record CAZHVE010000050.1, on the reverse strand, counting down.
GCCGAGAAAAAGAAATTAGATGCACTTTCTAATGAACCCATATCGGATTCAATCTGTTCCAAAAGTTCCAAACTTTTTTGGTGTAATCTAGAAAAAAAAGTGAAGTTTTCAGCTTCAATCACATTAAACACGTTGTCGTCTTTAATACTTTTTATGTCATATAAAGAATCCCGAAGTGGAATAATGGATCGTTTTAGGAAATTAAAATTATCCCGATGTTTCTCGATTCTTTCCAGAATTTCTGGGTCGGCACTTTTTTTGGTAAGATTAATCAACTCTTCGATTTTATCCTCTTCATTTTCTATAGTGATATAAAAATTTTCCATAACTGAATCGAGAAGAATATACAGCAAATAATCCGCTTTTTTGGTTCTCACGATTCCGGAATGCGTTCTAATACGCTCCCGAATATGAGTAAAAAAATCACTTCTTTTCTCTTGGAATGAAATCAAAACCCCGTCTTTTATCAAAAAACTAATTTGCTCCACACTAATGTTATCGGAATTCTCTGCAGGCAGCAATGACTTTATGTTGAAAAATAAAATATCTTGTTGTTCTTCAATTTTAGTTCTCCTGGTGGTATTCAAAATATCGGTAAGCATAAAGTCGTCAATTTCAAAATAATCACCCATTGATTTTAACAAATCAAGGTCATTTAGACCGTGCATATTAAGCCAATTTGTTTTTTGGATATCAATACTTTTTTCTAGCTCAGCAACATTGAAATTAGCATATTCAGAAAAATTAGCATCATCATAAATGAAAAGCTGCATTTCTGAATCTGTTCTTTTATGAATTCCAGTATATTCTAGATTATATGGCTGAAGCTTTCTGCCTTTCTTATATTTGATTTTTCTCATCCTAAATTATTTTATGAAGTAATATTACGAAAATCTTTTAAAACGAAAAGTGACATTTATCATTGTCAGGAATAAATTCCAAAAAAAACGAACAGGTTTGAATAACTAACGGATAAAAAAAACCGAGCCATATTGGCTCGGTTTTAATAAAAAATCTAAAAATATTATTTTTTTAATTTGTTTGTGACTTTACGGCTAAATTATAAACCACCAATCCAAAACCTATTTTATTGATTGCATCAGCAATATTGTAAGCAACGTCAATGTTTCCAGAAGGGATTATTCCGTTGTACCATCCAGTTGTTCCCATCATGTACCCTAATGGGTAAATTGCCCAACCAACAAGTACAAACCAACATAGGATTTTGTGCGAAGCTAATACATTTCCACCAGCAGCTTTTGCCAATTTTGACGCTTCTCCAAGCCATATTTCATAAACAATGGCAAAATAAGCAACACCTGAAACAAAGCCCCAAAAAGCAGCATCTGACTTATAAACAGTTTCTCCAAGGTAACCAGTTACCAACATAATTACAGAATATATAATCATTTTCCATAACAAACTTTGTTTTGCACCAGCAACTTTAAGAATTAAATAAAATTCTAAACACATCAATGGCACTGTTAGTACCCAGTCAACATATCTAAAGAATGTTGGAGATTCTCCAATTTCTGCCCAATATTCTTTCATGTAGAAATAATGTACAGCAGCAATAAAGGTAATTAAACCTGAAACTAGTACAGAAGTACGCCATTTTTTATCAAATTGACTTAATGATAAAAAGAAAAAAGCTGAAGCAGCCATCATGGCCATACAGCCAACAAAAAATGTAAAACCAACATAATCGGTTTCTGACATTTTAGTAATCAAACTCGGAATAAACAAAAAATTTGTCATAAATAAATAAGGTTAATTGGTTAATATTAGTTTTCAAAATTAAATAAAAAAATTTAGATATAAAAATTTATTTTATTAATTTTATTTTCATTATTTTTAGAGGGTAATTAAAAATTTATGGGTGTATATTCAAATATCGCAATTTTAGCAAGCTTTTTAGGATTGTGGATTGATTCCTTCTTCAATCATAAAAGCCAAATATTTGTAGGTTTTTTATTAATTTTTACTTTTGGAATATTACATGGAGCAAACGATCTACAATTAATAGATAAAATTTACGTCCTAAAAGACAAAAAAAATTCAACCCTACGAATACTTATATATTATATTATGTTTGTTTTGTTGGGTATTTTATCATTTTACATTTTTCCGCTTGTAGCACTACTACTATTTATTATCGTGAGTGCTTATCATTTTGGAGAACAGCAGTGGCAAAAATTACCAAATGACCTACCAATCTTTACTCTTATTTTGTATCGATTCTTGTATGGATTCGTAATCTTATCTTTACTCTTTGTATTTCACACGATCCAGGTACAAAATATCATATCAACTATTACAGCTTTTAAAATTCCGGTCGGCTATTTTTGGGAAATATTAAAAGCATCAGGGATTGCTTTTATTTTTATCAGTTGCTTTTTGTATTGGAAATTACTAAAAATAAGAAAAAAACTCCTTTTAGAATTTTTTCATTTAATTGTGTTTGCAATAATTTTCAAGTCTTCCAGTTTGATTTGGGGATTTGCAATTTATTTTGTTGTTTGGCATAGCATTCCATCTATTATAGACCAAATCAAATTTCTAAACGGCTCGGTATCTAAAAAACATTTTTTGTCCTATTGCAAGGCAGCGGGAGTATATTGGTTCGTATCAATACTAGGCATTGCTTTTATCTACTTAGTTTTTAATGATGAGCAACTTTTCAACGCCGTATTTTTCTCTTTTTTAGCTGCGATCACATTTCCTCACGTTCTTGTTATCACAAAAATGTTTCGAAAGAAGATTGCCTAATATCATTATTATATTCTGCCGTACCATAGAAAAGCGATCAAAAGTAAAGAAGCGGGAACTGGATTTCAATGGGATTGAAATATCAAAATAAACTTTCAAAATAGGATAATAATCGAGAAATAATACCTTGCTTCGCTTTGAAGTTTACACCTTTCTTTTCTACTTTTTCAAAAGCTCTAAATGTTGAAACAAAAAAAGCTTAAAAAACAACCCAAAACTAAGATGTTCAGAATAATAATCCCTAAATTTTCCATATTACTTTTTTAATTTAAGATTCAGAAATATTAAAAATCCAAGAATAGTAGGAGGCCATAATCCAGTAAAATTGCACGGTCTGAATCTTTTAAAATCAAATAATTGTATTCCTATATAAATATCAAAACCACAACGAATAACAAATAAAGAACTCAGATTTCTTGAATTTAGTAAACATATAGCTTTGCTTTAAATTTTACTTTTAAAAAAAAATAAACGTTGGAGAATAGCAAAATATTACAACTTTAACTATTGTTTATTTTAATAAGAAAGTAAAAATGCATATTTTTAACAAAATTTTTTTAATTTTCATAGTAAATAAGCAATCAGGTCCTTATTTATTATGAATCCTTATTTTTCCAATACGATTTTTGGTTAATCTATTTTATAGCCTATAACACTCACGGAAATTTTAACAACATCATGAAAACCCTTGTAAACTTTAAACTAATCAATAAACTCAAAAAATAAACTTTTATGTCAAAATTAGATTTATTGTGCGTTGCTTTACTGTCTAACAATTTAAAAAAAAAAATTGAAAAGGGTATTATCTTTTTATCTATCAGTTCTTTTTTATTGCATTTGATATTTATTATTTTAAATAAGTCGCAAATAATTCAAATAGATGAACTATCCAAATTATTTGAACATCCCATAGCCGCAATTTATACCCCATTTTCATTTATCCTTATTTATGAGGTATACCTTTTGGTGTATTATTTACCTAAGTCGACTTCTATATATATTGGCAAGCAATATGAAATTATATTATTAATTGTTATCCGTCGTATTTTTAAAGATATTTCAAACTTAGAATTTACTAATAATTGGTTTAATGTAAAATACAACCTTATTTTTATCTATGATCTCGCTGCAGTAATAGCACTGTTTTATCTGATTTTTAAATTTTATCAGCTTACTGATGAAAACAGTATTAAAAGCCGAAAAAAAGATGGTGAAATTAGTGGCGAATTAAAAAAATTCATCAAAACGAAAGAATATATCGCCGCTCTTTTAGTTCCAATTGTTTTCATCTTGTCGCTTTACAGTCTCGGACATTGGTTGCTGGGTAGCTTTTCGTCTATTGATAAGTTGGTATATGAGTTTAACGATTTAAACAAAATATTTTTTGATGATTTTTTTACATTATTAATTTTAGTTGATGTCTTTTTACTTTTATTTTCATTTTTACACTCGGATAAATTTAGTAAAGTAATACGAAATTCTGGTTTTATAATTTCAACGATAATGATTAAACTTTCTTTCGGTACCGTGGGCATCTTAAATATTGTACTTATATTACTTTCAGTGGTGTTTGGAATCGTTATATTGGCGATACACAACAAATATGACAAATTAGAAAGTGATTTTTAAAAATAAAATTATTTCTTTTAAATATTTAAACATAAAAACCGAGCCATTGCTGACTCGGTTTTAATTTTATAGACCCTAACAAAAAGTGAAATAACTACACATCCAGATATATCAGGAGTTTTACGCCTTATTTTACTTCTTCAAATTCAACGTCTTCTACATTGTCTCCTTGAGCTTGTTCTCCTTGTGGTTGTTGATTACCACCTTGAGCTTGCTCACCTTGAGCATACATTGCTTCGGTAGCCGTTTTCCAAGCAGCGTTGATTTTGTCAAGTGCCACTTGAATCGCATCGATATCTTGAGATTGGTGCGCCATTCTCAATTCAGTCAAAGCATATTCAATAGCTACTTTGTTATCATCAGTCAATTTCTCTCCAAGTTCTTTCAATTGAGATTCAGTTTGGAAGATCATTCCATCTGCTTCGTTTAATTTTTCGGCTCTTGATCTAGCAATTTTATCAGACTCAGCGTTAGCTTCAGCATCTTTTTTCATTCTTTCGATTTCTTCGGCTGTTAATCCAGAAGAAGCTTCGATACGAATATCGTGAGATTTACCAGTTCCTTT
>CAZHVE010000049.1:0-16286 GCA_964535705.1 uncultured Flavobacterium sp. | reverse complement strand
ACGTGAGCAGCAAAATAAATATGGTTATGGACGATAAAAGTAAAATCGAAACCATCACTTTTTATGATAATGTTGACGGTGACATCTATCCTGAAATGGATTTACCCGAAAATGCCCGAAAATTGAGAGGTTTTGAATGGCGGGGCGACGAACGAATAAAAAGTAAATTAGAAATCTATCCACCCGATGAGGTGGAGTTGGATAAAAAAATTGTAGAGGAAAGCAATGAAAAATACGATGTTTATAAGGATATAAATAAAAAAAATGAAGAATTATTAGAAACAAAATTAAAGCGAGCGGAAAAAATAATTCAAATTAGTTCACTTCCAAAAGATCTAAATACGATGGGTAATATAGATCAACTGGTTGACGAAAATGAAAGTTTTAAAATTAGAGGTTGGGCAGCTATTAAAAATCGAAATGTAGATAACAGCAAAATAAGAATAGTATTAATAGGAAATAAAGATAAGTTTAGCTTGTCTACAGAAAATGAAATAAGGAAAGATGTTACAATAAGTCATAAATATAAATATAATTATGACGAATCTGGTTTTACAGCTGTTATAAAAAAAAGTGATATTCCGCAAGGAAAATATAATATTGGAATAATTATAAAAAATTCACAAAACAAGCAGTTTATCTTTAATACTACAAGAACAATCAATAATTAGCCATGAATAAATTGAAAATAATATCGAATACTTTGGGAGTATCCCATAAAGTCTGTAAGTAAAAAGATGTTAGAGTTTGCAAAAACCCTAATTTTTTTTGTTTGATTCGGCTATATTTAGTTAAACAAAGCCTTTTTGAATTAAACTTGAAAATTAAAATGGAGCATAATGATACAATAAATAATTTCAAATTCAAAAAACTAAAGATATATGGTGTCTAAGTTTTTTTATTTTTATTCCATGACCAACTACCTAAGCCAAAAAATAAAGCGAATTTCTTTTCTGTTAATGATTATGGTTGTGTTTTTACACAGCTACAATATTGATATCAAACAAGGGGGAACGGTTTTATATTTCAGCAAAGGGTTCAATTGGTTTCTGCAAAATTTTATTTCCAATGGGTTTACCAGAATTGCAGTTCCACTTTTTTTTATCATTTCGGGGTACTTGTTTGTTTTAGATCAAAAATACGAGCTAAATGATTTCTGTCTTAAAATGAAAAAGAGAATACGAACGCTTGTTTTGCCGTATTTGATATGGACGTTGTTTGGTTTGTTGTTTTATTTTATTTTGCAAAGCATTCCGCAAAGCCAGTCTTTTTTTACTAAAAAATTAATTAAAGATTATAGTTTTTTTGAGTGGATAAATGCCATTATAAATGAACCGATTCCATATCAACTTTGGTTTTTGAAAGATTTAATTGTGATGGTTTTGCTATCGCCGATTATTTATTTTTTGATAAAACAAGCAAAAGCAATTTTTTTGATAATCATTTTTTCGTTTTGGATTTTTAATCAAGACACCATTTTCTTAACAAGCGAATCACTTTTGTTTTTCTCAATTGGAATTTATATCAGAATTTTTAAAATTAAAACAGTTGAAATCACTGATAAAAATGCCATTATCATTGGGTTGTTTTGGATTGGTTTACTATTGGCTAAAACTTTTATCGGGTTTTATGGTTATTCCAAAGGAGCGGAAATGGCATTTTTAAAAGCATCCATCATAGTTGGGTTATTGGCATTTTGGAAGTTATATGATGTTTTCACAAACAGTAAAATCAAAGTACTCTCATTTGACAGATGGATTGAATTTTCTTTTTTCTTGTATGTTTTTCACGAACCCTTTTTAACCATTTTAAAAAAGGGAATTTTTTCACGATTGGATAAAACACCCTCAACCTATTTGTTGGTTTATTTCGTTGCGCCACTATTGGCTATCTTCTGTAGCATTATTATTGGAAAATTTTTAAAGACAAAATTATCTCTGTTTTACAAAATTATAACCGGAAACAGGTAACGCTCTTATCATTATCCGAAGGAAGCAGTATTAGCCTAAAACCTTTCTATATTTGCAAAAAATAAATCATTTTGATTCCAGATAAATACATCAATCTACTTCAAAACACCAGGGTAAAAAACTTTATTATTTATGGTTTTGGACAGGCTATAAATTTGATTAGTCCATTATTAGTCATTCCTTATTTGATTTCAATATGCGGAGAAGAAGGATTGGGAAAGATTGGCGTTGGTTATTCGTTTGCTTTAATAGCTATAGTTTTAGTAGATTATGGTTCTTATATTAATGGAACTAAAGACATTTCTATTAACAGTCACGATAGGCTAGTTTTAGAAGAAAAAGTTACTACTATTTATGTGTCTAAAGTTCTTTTAACGATAGGTGTTTTAATTTTTTCAACACTAATTCTATATTTCATTCCTTTTTTCTCGAGAGATTTTCTCCAATTAATTTTAAGTTTACTGATAGTTGTAGGTCAGTTTATCAACCCAACCTGGTTTTTTCAAGGAATTCAAAACTTCAAATGGATTTCTGTAATCAATGTGCTATCAAAAGTAATTTACGTGGCGAGTGTTTTTATCTTTATCAAAAAACCAGAAGATTATGTCTATGCAAATGCATTTTTTGGTTTGGGATTAATTTTAGCAAGTTTATTAGGATTTATGTGGATTTGTAACAAATATTCCATTTCGTTTAAAAAAGCTTCGTTTTCAAAAGGAATTCAACTGATAAAAAGTGAATTTACACTTACCGTTTCGCAGCTCTTTTTCTCTTTCTACCAATACGCACCAATTATGTTAATAAGCTACATTGGAGGTGATTTTATGGCAGGACAATACCGGGTTATTGATCAAGTAATTATGATTTTCAGAACCTATTTTCAAATGTTTTTTAACTTCATCTTTGCGGAAGTGTGTATAAGAATATATAAAAACAGCGCCGAAGGGATAAAGTCTTGGCTAAAATTTAACGGCTTGAATTACGTCTTGGTATTATTCATATTGGTTTGTTTTTACTTTTTTACAAATAACATTCTAAGGTATTTTAAAATTGACATGAATATTAAAACCAATTTGGTTTTGTTGTTTAGAGTTGGGTTGTTAATCCCTATTTTTATGGGAATCTCTTTTGCTTTGAAACAGCAAATGTTTGCCTTTAATAAAAACAAAGAATACATCAGAATCACTATTTTATCAACAGTGATTAGTTTGATTACTATGTTTTTTTTAATAAACAGAATAGGTTTGGTAGGATCATTTATTACAACCATCATTATTGAATTATTAATTATAATTACCTACCTATTTATATTAAAACCTTATATTTTTGTAAAAAATAATACCTAATATGGCAGTGTATCTATCAAAAACTAAAACAAGTAACGTTATACTTTTTTTATCAGTGCTGGTGTTGTTGCTTAATAGCTACGAGTTGACTTTTTTAGTTTGGTCGTTTACGGCTTTATTTACGCTACAAAACACCTACTCTTTAAAAATAACAAAACTCATTTTAATTCTCTCCATTGTTCTTGTTGTTGCTTTTTTCAGTTCTTTTTTCCATGTTCATAAAGGGTATAATTTTTTCAGAGATGTTGCCTATTTATTAAAACCAATTTTAGGATTAATAATAGGCTACAATGTTTGCAAAATTGTAGGCAAGAGAACTATAAAAATCATTGTTTATTCAGGTGTCTCATTGGCAATAATACATATAATAACGCTGACCATTTGCTTTACTTTTTTTACTATAAGAAACATTAGCGACTTGAGACATTATGGAGGTTATTTCGATGATTTTGAAATTTATGTTTTGGTTCTCTTACTATTTAGAGAGAAATTCAATCTGGAGTTAAGCAGACAAAAAGCGTATTTGTTTATTCTTATAGTAGGATTCTCCTGCTTTTTGTATTTGGCAAGAACCAATATTATTCAACTCGTGATTCTAATAGTTGCAATTAAAGGGCATCTTAGAATTACCAAAAAAAGCATTAAAATAATAACCTTGATAATAGTTGGCGTTTTATTGAGTTATACAGCTATTTATTATTCGTATCCTAATAGAACCGGTAAAGGGCTGGAGGCATTTTTTTATAAAATTAAAATTGCACCAATAGAAGCATTTAAAACCAAAATTGATCAAGACGACTGGAAAGAGTTTAACGATAATTACCGTTCATTTGAAAATATAAGTACTGTAAAGCAAGTTTATGGGAACGGCTGGTTTACAACAACATTTGGAAAAGGGCTTGGTTCTACAGTAGATATTGGAAGAGAAATGTGGTCAAACGACGGAGAATTCATCAGGTATATACCAACGTTGCACAATGCTTATATGACCATGTTCCTCAAATCGGGACTCATTGGGGTTTTTCTTTGTTTTTGGTTTATTTATGTGCTTTTTAAGAATGAAAGGGCAACAGATAAAACAGTAATTTATATTAATTATCTATTAGTTGGAAGTGCTTTGTTTTTAATTCTATCGAATTGGGTTTTCATGGGCGTCTATTTAAAATTGGATAACAAATCTATCTTTTTAGGGTTTTTACTCTGCTATAAGGAGTTGTTTCTAAAAGAGAAAAATAAAATAGTGCAAAATGCCGAATAACAACAAAACAAGAATATTTGTGGATTGTCATGTATTTGACAAAGGATTTCAAGGCACAAGAACTTATATACAAGGATTGTATCTTGAACTTATCAAAGACAAAAGCAAACAGTTTTATTTTGCTTCTAACGATACAGAAAACCTAAAAACTGTTTTCGGTAATCAAGAGAACATCACTTATATAAGCTATTCGAGCAAGAGCGCATTTATCAGGTTATTATTTGAAACACCAAGGATAATTTTCAAGCATAAAATTGATTTTGCGCATTTTCAATACCGCGTTCCACCACTCAAGTTATGTAAATATATTGTAACTACCCACGATGTACTGTTTGAAGATTTTCCGGAGGATTTCCCTAAATTAGACCGTATTCAAAGTTTTGTTACCTATAAATTCAGTGCTAAATTATCGGATATTGTTTTCACAGTTTCAGAATATTCAAAAAAGCAAATAGAAAAGCATTTAAAAGTAAAAAATGTAATAGTGATGCCTAATTGCGTTTCAGATGTTTTTTTTGAAGAATATGATAAACAAATAATACAAAACCAAGTTTTAAATCAATTTGGCTTCTCAAATTACCTGATTTATATAAGTCGATGGGAACCCAGAAAAAACCATCATTTACTTTTAAAAGCATTTATTGACCAAAATCTTTTTGATGATTTTAACTTAGTATTTGTTGGAGACGACACTTTCAAAAATAAAGAATATGAACAGATTTATACTAAATTGTCGGATGATATTAAACGTAAAATTTTCACCTTTAAAAAAGTAGATTTTGCCGTAATGTTATTATTATTGAGAGGCGCAAAAGCATCAGCGTATCCATCAAGAGCAGAAGGTTTCGGAATACCTCCACTTGAAGCAATTGCGGCATCCATCCCTACAATCTGCTCTAACCAAACGGCTATGTCCGATTTCAAATTTCTTAATAATTTCTTATTTGATCCCATTTCAAAAAAAGAGTTTAGCGAAAAGTTAATTAATGTTTTAGAAAACAAAGATCCTGAAATCAGAAACAAAAAAAAGTATGTTAAACAGCATTATAACTGGGAAATCGCAGCTAAAATTTATCAAAAAACGGTAGAAAATTATTGATTCTTTGCAGTAGCACTTCCAAAGAATTTATTCTTTACCTTAACGATAAGATTATAATTTTTAGCAAATTGCTTTTTCAAAAAAGACGCATCTTCTTTAGGAAACCAATCCGTAGTTCTTGGAGTTTCAATTAAACGTTCATGAACTTGATAGGCGTAAGTTGCAATCGAAGTTCTAAATCTTCCGTCAGGGAAGTTGGTCATGTCATATCCATGAAGTGAATAGGGCGCACATTGTTGAATAATCAATCGATTAAAAGGCACAGCTAATTCAGCTTCTTCGTTAGTTCTTAAGTCTTTGATTTTTAATTCCCCTTTATATTCTGGTTTCCAATCTTTGTTTAAATACAACAATAAATTTAATTCACGATACCAGTTTTTGTTCAAAGGATGATAATTAAAATCCAAATGCATATCTAAAAAACTGTTTTTCTTACCTTGATGTAAACCACCGCCAAAGTTTTTTGGGTCAACAAAAGTCTTTTTAGCAGTAATATGGGCTAGAATTTTATTAAACCTTTCTGAAGATAAATCACTGTAAAGCTCTGAAAACTCAGGACAGATTTCTTTATAATTTGACTTTTCAAATTTGTTATTTGCAAATGAATAGTCTCTACTTTTATTATTCAATTCAGGAACAGATTCGTAAGCCTTGTTTAACTTTTCTGAATCACAAAAATTGTCAATCAAAAGGTGCGGAAAAGGTTGAGCTGACAGATATTGAACGCGCAAGGCATCTAAATTATTTTCAATCTGTTCAAAATTAATCATAAAAACAGTTTTAATTTAAAAATACAAAAATAGAAATTTAAGTTTATAAAAACATGATTAAAATCATAAATGCTTGTAACACTAGTTTTGTCAGCTATCTTTTACCATTACTAAACAACTTATAAATATTTTTAATTAAAGGCATTAATTGGGATTGTATTTCACAATTTTTGCGACTTTAAAGAAGTATTTTAAAGAGGAATCCAAGGAAATAGAACAAGGAAATGGAATTCGTGGATTCGGTGCCATCGGAAAATCCCACGTTGCAATTATGGCAGAGTCAACTGTTTTGGAAAACTTCAAACAGTATCATTTCATAAACTTGGATATAGATGAAATGGAAGCTTTTTATTTATTTTTCCAACAACTCCATCAATTCCAAAGCTCTTCTTGTCGTTTTTACATTCTCAAAAGTCAACAAAAGTCGTAATCCCGCCGGCGTTTGCTTTTCTTTCATTACGCAAATAGCGCTGTTTTTTTGGACAAACTGAATCACTTGATCAAAACGTTTCGAAGTATAAAAATCCGAGTTTTGATCAGAAACAAAATAGCCAATCATCTTGCCTTTTTTCATCACCAATTTCTCGATTCCCACTCGGGTGGCAATCCATTTGATGCGAATACTGTTCATCAAAGCCAATGCTCGTGGCGGCATCGGACCAAAACGGTCAATCAATTTATTTTGAAAAACAACCAATTCTTCTTCGTTTTTAACGGCCCCTAGTTCATTGTACAAACTCAAACGCTCTGTGACATTATTGATGTACTCATCCGAAAACAACAACTCAAAATCGGTGTCAATTTGCAGTTCTTTGACGTATTCTTTCTCCACTCCACTATCCTCGTTTTCATACAAATCCTTGAATTCGTTTTCTTTCAATTCATCAATAGCTTCGTTCATGATTTTTTGATAGGTGTCAAAGCCAATTTCGTTAATGAAACCACTTTGTTCCCCTCCCAATAAATCTCCGGCACCTCGAATTTCCAAATCCTTCATCGCAATATTGAAACCGCTTCCCAATTCCGAAAATTGTTCCAAAGCCTGAATTCGTTTTCGGGCATCATCCGTCATCGCAGAATAGGGTGGACAAATAAAATAACAAAACGCTTTCTTGTTGCTTCGTCCCACTCGACCCCGCATTTGATGCAAATCAGACAAGCCAAAATTGTTCGCACTATTGATGAAAATCGTGTTCGCATTGGGAACATCCAAACCGCTTTCTATAATGGTGGTGGCGACCAAAACATCGAATTCGCCGTTCATAAAAGCCAACATTAATTCCTCCAATTTGCTGCCTTCCATCTGGCCGTGACCAATTCCCACTCGGGCATCGGGAACCAAACGCTGAATCATTCCGGCGATTTCCTTGATGTTTTCGATTCGATTGTTGACAAAGAAAACCTGTCCGTTACGCTGAATTTCATACGAAATCGCATCGCGAATCAACTCTTCGCTAAAACCAACCACATTGGTTTCGATGGGATACCGATTGGGCGGAGGCGTTGTTATTACAGACAAATCGCGTGCCGCCATCAACGAAAACTGCAAGGTTCTCGGGATGGGCGTTGCTGTTAATGTCAAGGTATCGACATTGGCAGCTATCGTTTTGAGTTTGTCTTTCACGTTAACGCCAAACTTTTGTTCCTCGTCTACAATCAACAATCCAAGGTCTTTGAAAACTACATTTTTGTTGACCAATTGGTGGGTTCCAATGACAATATCGAGTTTGCCTTCGGCTAATTGTTTAAGGGTTTCCGCTTTTTGTTTAGCAGTTCTAAATCGGTTTAAATACCCCACAGAAACCGGCATTTCCTTCAACCTTTCAGTGAAAGTGCGGTAATGTTGGTATGCCAAAATCGTCGTGGGAACCAAAACGGCCACTTGTTTGCTGTTGTCCACCGCTTTAAAAGCGGCGCGAATCGCGACTTCGGTTTTCCCGAAACCTACGTCACCACAAACCAAGCGATCCATTGGGCGGTCGCTTTCCATATCGGCTTTGACTTCCGCCGTTGATTTGGTTTGGTCGGGCGTATCTTCGTAAATGAAGGAACTTTCCAATTCGTTTTGCAAATAGCTGTCGGGCGCAAAACGGAATCCCTTTTCCAATTTTCTTTTGGCGTACAATTGGATCAAATTGAACGCAATGTGTTTGACGCGCGCTTTGGTTTTTTGCTTCAGAATCTTCCAGGCGTTCGAACCGAGTTTATAAATTTTGGGTGGTGTTCCGTCTTTTCCATTGTATTTCGAAATCTTGTACAGCGAATGTATGCTCACATAAACAATGTCATTATCCGCATAAACGAGCTTTATGGCTTCTTGGGTTTTGCCTTCCACCTGAATTTTTTGCAAACCGCCAAATCGCCCAATTCCGTGATCAATATGAGTTACATAATCGCCTACGGACAAAGTGGTCAATTCTTTTAAAGTGATGTTTTGCTTCTTCGAAACGTTACTTTTGATGCTGAATTTGTGATACCGCTCAAAAATCTGGTGATCTGTATAACAGGCAATTTGGTTTTCCTCGTCGATAAAACCTTGATATAACGGCAACACAATCGTGTTGTATTGCTTTCTGATATTCTCGGAATTGGCCTCGTCCAAAGTTTTTGACCCTGATTTTATTGTTTTTAATTGGGGGTCAAGAACCGTCTTATCAACATTTTTGTTCTCAATGAAATTTTCATCTAGGACGGTTTGAAAAATATCGTAAAAACGTTTGGCTTGGGAGTCATTAGAACAAAACAAATAATTTTTATAGCCATTAAAATGGTTGTCGTTCAAATTATTCAGCAATAAATCGAATTGTTTGTTGAAAGAAGGTTGCGGTTTGATATGAAAATCGAAAGAACTTTTCGTTTTATAAATGGGCTTTGAACTCAATTCCACAACAGAAAAATCGAGGCTTTTCTTGATGAATTCGGTTTGATTCAAAAACAATTGTTCAGGTACAACATGATTTATGGTAGCATTCAGATGTTCGAAAATGTCAGTAGCTTTTGCGTAAAGTTTATCCAATTTAGAGAAAAGCAAATCCGTATTCTGGATAAATAGTACCGTTTGATTGTTGATGTATTCCAAGAAACTCTCGCGGTTTTCCTGAAAAAATTTATTTTCTACATTGGGGATAATCGTAATTTTCTTTTGCTTTTCGATAGACAGTTGCGTTTCCACGTCAAAGCTTCGAATGCTGTCGACCTCGTTGCCAAAAAACTCTATCCGGTAGGGATTATCATTCGAAAAAGAAAACACATCGACAATTCCGCCACGAACCGAAAATTCGCCGGGTTCCGTGATAAAATCGACTCTTTTGAATTCATATTCAAATAGCACTTCGTTGATAAAATCAATGGAAATTTTGTCGCCAACGGACACTTTCAAGGTGTTTTTATCCAATTCCTTTCGGGTGACCACTTTTTCGAAAAGTGCTTCGGGATAGCTGACAATAATGGCGGGTTGCTTGCGGGAATTAATGCGGTTCAACACTTCGGCGCGAAGCAGAACATTGGCATTATCGGTGTCTTCAATTTGGTACGGGCGACGGTAGGAACCAGGATAAAAAAGCACGTCCTGTTCGCCAATCATTTGTTCCAAATCGTTCAAATAATAAGCGGCTTCTTCCTTGTCATTTAAGATAAGTAGAAATGGTTTTTCGGTTTTTTTAAAAAGGGATTGCACGACAAACGAAAGTGAGGATCCAATCAATCCGTTGAGGTGTATTTTTTGTTCGGGTTGTTGTAAGCTAGTGATAATTTGCTTGACTTTAGGCGAATTATCGTAGATAGTGTATAAAGTCGTTTTACTCAATTCGAGGAAGATTTGGGTCGGGTTTTTCGTTTGGAATGGCTCTTGTGGTATCCAGCATTTTTATCAAATCGGACTCGCCTTCTTCAAGAGGAATTTTACTTTTTTGAACAATCTTATCCATTTGGTTTTGCAAGGAAGCTAATTCAGTATTAATTTCAGCAATAAAAATAAGGACTTTCTGATCTGGTATGTTGTTCAAATGGAGGTATAAATCGAGCATTCTCAGCTTGGATAGCAGGGTGGCTATTCTGCTTTTTATTGGTGGTATATTGAATGCAATAGGAATGTTGTTATTTAACGCCATCGCCTTCTTAGAAAGTTCAGTTGATTTTTTTTGGAAAGCGCCAATAGTCTTTTTGGGTTTTTGATTTAATTCGTCCAAAAACAAACGCCACTCGTTCCATGGCAAGATACTGGCTTGTGAACTTGCGTTGAGGGGATTGGCGTTAAAAACCCAGCCTTTATTGATGTTTTCAAAAATGATTCCCTTTTTTTGGAGGTTTTTTTCGTTTTCGGCCTGACGGTTTTGTGTTTCGTTTTTACACGAATACAGGACAAAAACCAGAAAAAGTAAATAGGGTATTTTAAGTTCCATCTTAATTGCATTAATACGCAAAGTTACGAAGTAAATTGACATTTACGAATCCGAACCTTAGAATAAGAATGGATGGTCTAGCGACAGAAAACTGGGGTGAATTTTTTCTGTAGTTGGGTATTTTGGTAAAAAAAACACCTAATTTTTAAAAGGCTAGGAGCTTTGGTGTTTTATATAAAATTACTTGCTTGTTTTTACTCCATCAAGGATTAGAGTATGAGTTAGCAAAACCCTATCGCTCGGTTAACTTCTAATGCTATCGCGAGCTTCTAGCTCGTGCCCAAAAAGGTATTTTCACGAGCGTGACGCTCGCGCTAGCGCGGGGCGGTCGTTATGTTAAGGCATTTAAGCTAGTTTATGGAGCAAAAAATACCATTATTTATTTCATAGGTATTTCGGTCTGCTTCACATCGGCCATTAATCCACTTGGGTCGATGGTGATTTTTTTGATGCTGGTTTTTGGTTTTAAAATTGTGAATTCATACGTAGAATTTGCCCAGGTCCAATCGCTTAAAATGGTTCTTTTTTCTCCTGGATTCGGATTTTCTTTTTCAAAACTCATCATGCGCAGCGGAATATAGAAACTTTCTGAAGTGCTATCGGTATATTCCACAGACAAATCGATTGGCATAGGCATTCTGCCAATTCTTTCTAAAGTAATTTTAGAAGAACTTCCGTCCTCTTTAATTTCTTTTATTCCATAATCTATTGTATTAGTAGTTTGTGTCCAATCGGTCAAATACCAATCTAGGTTCGCACCAGAAACGCGTTCGGCTGTGCGTTTAAAATCATTGGGCGTCGGATGCTTGAATTTGAAATCCTGATAATATTTTTTTATGGTTTCTTCGAGTTTATCTTTCCCAATAACATATCCCAGTTGGGACAGGAAAATACTGCCTTTGAAATAGGAAGAAATACTATACGATCTGTTTTCGTCGTACCGGTCGGAATGTGTAGTTTGAGGCTGTTCTTTTCCGGAGGCCACTAATTTGTAATACGTGGAATAAATATCTTTAAAAGGGTTTTCTTCTTTATTTATCCCGATTTCATTAAGAGCTAAATATTCAATATAAGTTGCAAAACCCTCATCCATCCAAGAATATTTTGATTCGTTTGTTGCCAAGAGGTGCTGAAACCAAGAATGCGCCAATTCATGGGTCGCGGTTCCCAAAATTCCTTCTAGTGTTCCATTTCCTAACATCAAGGTACACATGGCATATTCCATTCCGCCATCGCCACCTTGTATAAAGGAGTATTGTTTATAGGGATAATCCCCTATTTCCTTGTTGTAAAAATTCATTACACGAACCATTAGGGGTTCTAGTTTTTTCCAGTTTTCCGCTATTTTTGAATCGTTTTTATACAGGAAATGCAAATCGACATTATTAGGACCTTTCACAATATCGTGGATGTAATTTTTGTCGGCAGCAAAGGTAAAATCATGCACATTCGGAGCCAAAAAATGCCAGGTCAGTGTTTGGGTTTTCTTTGGATACACAACGGTAACTCCCGCATCCTGATAGCCATGTCCAATTTCATTGGGGTTTTGTAAATAACCACTTCCGCCTAGAACATAAGCTTTGTCGATGGTAATATTAACATCAAAATTTCCCCAAACACCATGAAATTCTCGAGCGATATAAGGATCGGCATGCCAACCTTCAAAATCAAACTCGGCCATTTTCGGATACCATTGTGCCATCGAAAATTCTACTCCTTCTATATTATTTCGTCCTGCTCTACGAATATGAACAGGAACTTGACCGTCGAAATCTAGCGTAAATTTGGTTTTAGAATTAGGAAGTAGCGGTTTTGCCAAAGTGACTTCGAGAATGGTTCCTACTTCTTTAGCAAAAGCATATACACCATCTTGTTTGAAATTCGAAATTTTCAGGAATCCTATTTCGTTGGGTTTCAATTTCGAAATTCGACTTTCATTGATTGTTTTTCCATTAGCTGTTATTTTATTGGTCATTCGCGCATCGGGATCGGCAATGTTTTGAAGTCGCATGTCCATTTCGCTTCCGGGCTGAAATGCATTGTAGTATAAATGATAAAAAACGCGCTTTAAGGTATCTTGAGAATTATTGGTATACATTAATTCTTGTTTTCCGTGGTATTGATAGTTTTTGACATCCATAACCACATTCATTTTATAATCGACATGTTGTTGCCAATAGGCTGTGCCTTGTGCCAATAGATTCCCGAAACTCATTAAAACGGCAGCAAACAAAAGGGTTTTTTTCATGTTGAATAAAATAAAAAATGGAAGGACCAAAGGCCTTCCATTATAAAATAGAGAATAAAATTATTTATTTTTCGACATTTTTTCAGCCAGTAACAAAGCATTATAGGCATTAACGATTTTCCCCGATTGAGACAAAGCGGTAAAGGAACGGTTGTCATCCGGGTTTCCACCAACGATAACATTAGTGGTAATTGCTAAGCCTGAATCCATTAAAATGTGTTTTACCTGCGAGGCAGACAATGTTGGATAATAGGAACGAATCAATGCGGCAACTCCGGCAACATTGGGCGAAGCCATTGAAGTTCCCTGTAAATATTTATAAGTGTTGTTTGGTGTGGTCGCATAAATTTTGACTCCAGGAGCAAAAACATCCACGTTTATTTTTCCATAATTGGAGAATCGAGCGACCATTTTGTCCCCAGATTCGAAATTCAAAGCGCCAATAGTGATTAAATTATCTACAAATTCTGTTTTTTTATCATCAGAATCAGTTGGGAAATTATTTTCGGTGTCTAGATCTTTCGCATCGTTTCCGGCTGCGTGAACAATTAACACGTCTTTCTTTGCAGCATATTTAATGGCGTCATAAACCCATTTTTTGTGAGGGGAAAAGTCTTTTCCAAAACTTCCGTTAATTACTTTTGCCCCATTATCAACCGCATAACGAATACCAAGAGCAATATCTTTGTCGTATTCATCTCCATCAGGCACGGCACGAATAGCCATGATTTCAACATTATTGGCAATCCCATCGCCACCAATTGCATTATTCCTAACTTGACCAATGATTCCGGCAACATGTGTTCCGTGAAGGATTTTTTCCTTGTCTGGTCCCATCACATTATTGTTCCCGTATTTTGTGTCTTTGATGTCATTTGGATTATCGCCAACCACTTTTCTATAGTCGATTTTCAGGTTATCGCCATTAATCACTGCTTCGAATCCATCTAGTTGTTCCTGAATTGCCGCTTTCAAATCGGACACACTCATTCCAAAAGAGAACATCCTTTTCATTATGTTTTTACTTTGAGATAATTCTGTTTCTTGAGAATCAATTGCATTTACCTCTTCAGCGGTGTAGCCAGATTTCCCAAAATGTTTGACTAAAACAGCATCGGCCTTTGTGGTTCCGGCTAACATTTGTTCTAATTGGGTTTTCCCTTCAAGGCTTTCCTTGATTTTTTTATCGTTGGTCGCTTTCGCTACTTGATAAGTGGTTGCATCAACGAGATCTTTGTTGACAATAATTCTTTCGTATTCTAAATTTTCTTTAGTGATGTCTCCCAGAAAATTCCAACCGTGAATATCATCAATATAGCCGTTTTTATCATCATCGATTCCGTTTCCAGCAATCTCTTTTTTGTTGGTCCAAATCACCGATTTTAAATCGTCATGCTCAATGTCAACGCCGGAATCTAATACGCCAACGATTACTTTTACCCTGTTTTTATCTTTTAGCAATTCGGCATAAGCCTTGTCCACACTCATTCCCGGAACAGTGTCTTTTACTAGGTCCAAATGGCTCCAACGTTTTAAATCGTCCTCTTTTAAAGGGGAAATCTTATTGCTGTATAAAGGAGTCTTAACCGAGAGTGCAGAAATGTCATAAACTGGTTTTGTGACTCCACATCCTGCCAACGCCAAAAAAGAAATGGCAGAAATTAAAATAGTTTTGAAATTATTCATGAATTGGTTTTATTAAATTTTAGTTTAAAAGTAAATTCTTTTGTTATAAATAAAGAGAAGATTAACACTATCTTAAGATTTCATCACAGCTAAACCGTTGCTTCAAACGAACTCCTTTTTCCGTTTTTTCTACTGTTATGATTTCGTTATATGCATCATGTTCCAAAAATAAATAGTAATTGTTGTCCGCTGCGGCGTTTAAAAATTTTGACTTTTCAGGCATTGTCAAAAGTGGTCGCGTGTCATAACCCATTACGTAAGGCAAGGGTAAATGTCCGACAGTGGGCAGCAAATCCGCCACAAAACAAATAGTTTTTTCTTTGTATTGAATCTGCGGTATCATTTGCTTTTCGGTGTGACCATCGGCAAAGAAAATCCCGAAATCCAGTTCCGATGTTGGCAATAAATAGCCTTCGGGTCTTTTTATGAAATGCAAGTGTCCACTTTCCTGGATGGGCAAAATATTTTCAGATAAAAACGAAGCCTTTTCCCTCAAATTTGGTTTCGTCGCCCACTCCCAATGACTTTCGTTACTCCAGTATTTGGCATTTTTGAAAGCCAACTCATATCCCGTTTTGTCTTTGTTCCATTGCACGCTACCGCCACAATGGTCAAAATGCAAATGCGTCAAAAAGACGTCAGTGATGTTATCGCGATGAAAACCATGTTTTGCTAGGGATTTGTCCAAGGAATGTGTGCCCCAAAGTGAATAATAACTGAAAAACTTCTCCGATTGCTTATTTCCCAATCCATTGTCAATCAAAATCAAACGATTACCATATTCAATGAGTAGACATCGAGCTGCAAGGTCAATTAAGTTATTTTCGTCGGCTGGGTTGGTTTTGTTCCAAATTGTTTTTGGCACAACGCCAAACATGGCACCACCATCCAACTTAAAATTCCCAGTTTCTATGGAATACAGTTTCATTTTTTTATGAATAATGAACAAAGTTAGGAAAAGCAAACGTTTTTGATGGTTGCAAATAAGTTTTTTCTATTTTGACATTCGTTATAATAATGTTATCAATTATGGAAAAAGGTTTTTATATAGTATCTTTGTGCTTTATTTAGACAAAATCAAAATAACGATTATGATACAGGTTTCTGATACTGCCAAAAAGAAAATCATCGATTTAATGAAGGACGATGGATTTGATGCGGCAGTCGATTATGTGAGAGTAGGCGTGAAAAGCGGTGGATGCTCGGGTTTGTCTTATGATTTGAAGTTTGATAAAAACAAAGGTGAAGACGACAAAATTTTTGTAGACAACGAAATAACCATTGCCGTGGAAAAAAAATCTTTCCTTTATTTGGCCGGAACTATTTTGGAATTTTCTGGCGGACTAAACGGAAAAGGATTTGTTTTCAATAATCCAAACGCAAGTAGAACTTGTGGTTGCGGAGAGAGCTTCTCTTTGTAAAACATTTAAACATAAATTATGTCAAAATATACCGAAGACCATTTAAGAGTCGAACTCGAAACCAAAGAATACGAGTACGGATTTTATA
>CAZHVE010000048.1:0-16316 GCA_964535705.1 uncultured Flavobacterium sp. | reverse complement strand
CAATTTCTTTCATAATGGCTTTGATCATCGTCGATTTTCCTTCCCCATTTTTACCTACAAAAGCGACTTTCTGACCTCTTTCAATTACGATATTGGCATCCTTGAAAACATTGTGGTCACCGTATGATTTTGATAAATCTTTTACAATCACGGGATATTGCCCTGAGCGAACTGATGGTGGAAATTTTAGTTTCAAGGCCGAAGTATCCACTTCATCAACTTGAACAATAACCAATTTCTCCAACATCTTAACACGGGATTGAACGGCATCTGTTTTAGAAAATGTCCCTTTGAAACGGTCTATAAAAGTTCTGTTGTCTGCAATCATGCGTTGTTGCTCATCGTATGCTTTTTGCTGATGCAAACGGCGGTCTTTTCTCAATTCCAAATAATGGGAATATTTGGCTTTATAATCATAAATCCTACCCATGGTTACTTCAATAGTACGATTAGTAATATTATCGATAAAAGCCCTATCGTGAGAAATAACCACAACAGCTTTGGCAGAATTGATAAGAAAATCTTCCAGCCATTGAATGCTTTCAATATCCATGTGGTTCGTGGGCTCATCCAGCAAAATCAAATCCGGTTTTTGCAAAAGGATTTTAGCCAATTCGATTCGCATTCTCCAGCCACCTGAAAATTCCGAGGTTTGACGCTTGAAATCTTCTCGTACAAAACCCAAACCAATTAATATTTTCTCTATTTCGGCCTCATAATTTACTTCTTCTATAGCATAGAACTTCTCACTCAAATCAGAAACCCTTTCGATTAATTTCATATACGCATCACTTTCATAATCGGTGCGAATGGTCAATTGCTCGTTGATTTCGTCAATTTCCGACTTCATATTGAAGATTTCGCCAAAAGCCTTTGCTGTTTCCTCTACAACCGTTGCTCCATCGGTGGTCAATAAATGCTGTGGCAAATAAGCAATTACAGCCTCTTTTGGTGCTGAAACATTTCCGGTAAAAGGTTTGCTTTGCCCTGCAATAATTTTAAGAAGCGTTGATTTACCAGCTCCGTTTTTGCCCATAAGAGCAATTTTGTCATTTTCGTTTATGGCGAAAGAAACGTCGCTAAATAAAGTTGTTCCGCCAAATTGAACGGAGATATCGTTAACTGTAATCATCTTTGAGGTTAGAAGGTTATGAGGTTAGAAGATTAGTTCAATCCATTAAAAAAAATTAAAAATTGCAAAGATAGGTTAATTAAAGAATTGGGCAATTCTTAATTTATTAAAAGCTAAAAGGCATACCCAATATTGAGAGAAAAGGGTATTTTAACCCCGGGGTTTTGTTCGAAAATATTTCCATTTGAATAATGTCCAATTTTAAATTCTAAATTATAATTACGGTTTTCTCCTAGAAAAAAACCAAGCCCCATATTGTCTTGGAAAGTAAATTTTTTACCAATATCTACATCATCAATAACCGTCTTAGAGATAAAACTTGGCCCTGCTATTGAATAGTACATATAGGCGTCAAAGGGTTTGGTATGTAAAAAATCGAATCTAAAAATAGGATAAGCTGAAATTGTATTAAAACTTTCTTTTTTTACATTACTAATAAAGAAAGATGCACCAACCCCCAAGTCAAGAGAAAAATATTTTGAGGTATGAAAAACATTCTGTCGGTAATCAACAGATATTCCATGATTTACTTCAGATTCACCACCCCAAAAAACAGGAATTTTAGAAAACGAATTGTTTATTCCATATCCAAAAACAAGACTCGAATACCCCACTTGAAATAAATGTTTTGGATGCTTATACCCTAGCTTTTTTGCCTCATGAATCTTTTCTTCAGGTAATCGATGCAGATTATAAGAAAACCCAGCTGAAATAAAAGAAATTGCAGGTTGATTTGCCTCTTTTTTTTCTGGAGAATAAACAGAGCCTAAAAGTAGATTAATTTTAGAATTTAAATTATATTTTAAACCCCCTCCTAAAAGATAACTACTGTAATTTGCTTTTTTTACAATTACATCACGATTACGAAGATTAATACCTCCGAGTCTCGTAATAATTCCTAAACCAAATTCTCCGAATACATGAATTTTTTTCGCAACTGGTAATTGAGCTTTTAAAGTAAGACCTGCTACATTCATCCAAACGGATGTTGATTGAATGGAATTACTATTGGTGTATGTATAATTAACCCAATATACAGGACGCATATAACTAATTTGGGCCGAAAAATAGGGGTTGAATTGATATCCAAATAACACTAATCTAACAGCAGTATGAGGGACTTCAACAGACTGAAATTCATATTCAGGTAGAGATTCAAATTGTGATTTATTGAAATTATAATCAATTGAACCTATATTAACCTCAAAATAAGACTTTTGTAGAGAAAGTGGCAATTGAAATCTTTTATCTTGAGCTGAGGAGACATTTAAGCAAAGAAAAAAACAAACAAATAATAAAGAAATGAATTTCATTTTAAAAACGGCATTAAAAAAATCAAATATAATTTATTTTTTTACGAAATGATTTAAAACTGAAAGAATTGAATGATTGAAAAGCAAATCTAATTCAAAATAAACCGCCTAACGACCTCTGCCACGCCATGGTTATTGTTTGAGGCCACAATAACATCTGCTAAATGCCTTAATTCTGGATCAACATTATCAACCCAAACGCCCAACCCGGCATATTGCACCATCGTTATGTCGTTTCCGGCATTTCCGATAGCGATGATTTCACTTTGATCTATGTTCAGTTTTTCGGCCAAGATTCTAATGCTGGAACCTTTATCAATTCCGTTTGGTGCCGCTTCCAAAAAAAAGGGCTTCGACATACAAATACTCAAATCAGGCATTGCAGCTTTCAATACAGTCTCGACACTTTTGAGATATTTTGGTTCCTCCAATAAAATACATTTCACTGCCGAAGTGGTTACCGTATCTTTAAAACTGGAAACAATATTGAGTTTTAAACCCGTAATGTTTTTCTCGATGTCAATATATTCTGAATGCCTTTCGCTGATAATTTGGCCATCAATATAAGTGATAATATGGGTATTGTTTTGTTGACTAAAATCATACAAGGAATGGATCTGTTCTTTGGTCAACGAATGTTCAAAAAGGATTTTATCTTCTTTTAAATCAGTAATAACGGAACCGTTGAAAGAAATCATGAAGGAATTATTGACATCACATTGCAATTCTTTGGCAAACTCAATCATGGCAGATGTTGGCCTGCCAGAAGCCAAAACAACATAAACCCCCAATTCCTGTGCCCTTAAGAGCATCTCCTTATTTTCGATTGAAATTTCATGGTTGTCGGTCAACAAAGTGTCGTCCATATCAACAACCAACATTTTATAATTCATTCCTTAATTATATAACATTTAAAAAAACCGCTCCTAATAAATTCAGAGCGGATTATTCTTCTATTTTTGTAAAATTTTGAATTTAAATATTCATTCTAAATTCCTCAATTACAGGATTTGCTTTTGCAAAATCTGTTTCTTGGATGAATACTTCTACGGCTTGTCCCAAATTACCAAAACCGGCTAGTCTTGCCGACTGTATATTGTTTTTGACAACCGTATTCACTCCTATTTCTTCAATTTTTTTCTGCAAAGCCAATGCTAAAATTTCACTTCCTGAAAACACTTTCATTAGTCCCATTATATTTATATTTTTTATATTATTCTTCCGTTTCTGCTTCTTCTTCGAAATCTTCCTCCTCCTCAAAATCAAATTCAAAAGGTTCTACCAACATTTTATCAGCAAGGATTCCTATTCGTTCCGAGAATACTTCCGAGAAAATAATACGTTGGGTTTTGGTTATACTATTCGAAATACGCATAATTTTGGTTTCGTGACGCAACTTCAAAATAGGATCGGCATCATCAAGAATGAACATTCTCAATCGGTTGACGTTATAACCCGCAGTGGTAAACATTTCACCCAACTTGTTTGGCGTTCCTATCAATACATCAATTCCTGTAGAAATATAATTCTTATCATATTCCATATCACCTTTGTCATGCACACCATACACTCTTAAATCAGTATGTCTTCCATATTTTTCGAAAAGAGCCTCCATTTCCAGAACCTTGGTTTTGTTTTCCACAATAATCAGTGCCCGTGGTGATTCCTCGCCTTCCTGTTTTAGCTGTTGAATTACATTCAAGACTATGGTCGTCGATTTCCCGCTTCCTTTTGGAGCAATAACAATGCAATCGGCACCACTTTTTAAAGTCGAAAATGTTTCTTGTTGCATTTCATTGGCTTCGGTTAAACCATCTTCAATTAATGCTTCTTGTAATTTATCGTATATTTTTTTTAATTTCATCTTTTAGATTGAAAGATTAAAAAATTTAATGATTGAAAGATTGAATACTCAAATCGAATCTATAAATATTTAAATTTTAAATCTTTAAATTAATTTTATTTGCTTGCAAACAACTGCACATCGCTTTCTGAAATCTCGCTTCCGCCAAGGATAATCAGTCGTTCTACCACGTTTCGCAATTCACGAATGTTTCCTGTCCAATCATATTCCTGCAGCAATTTGACCGCTTGTTTCGAAAAATGTTTTACGGCAGTTCCTTGTTCTGAAGCTATCTTTTCGGCAAAATGTGAAATCAACAGCGGAATATCGTCTCTTCTTTCATTCAACGAAGGGACATTAATCAGGATTACGGCTAAACGATGGTACAAATCCTCACGGAAATGGCCTTCAGCAATTTCCTTTTTTAAATCTTTATTAGTTGCTGCAATGACGCGAACATCGACTTTAATATCTTTGTCGGCACCAACTCTGGTAATTACATTTTCCTGTAAAGCACGCAACACTTTGGCTTGAGCCGAAAGACTCATGTCGCCAATTTCATCCAAGAAAATAGCCCCTTTGTCAGCCGCTTCAAACTTTCCTGCACGGTCTTTCACCGCAGAGGTAAAAGCACCTTTCACGTGACCAAACAATTCACTTTCTATCAATTCGCTTGGAATTGCGGCACAATTCACTTCGATTAAAGGGAAATTGGCCCTTTGGCTTTTTTCGTGCAATTGATGGGCAACGAGTTCTTTCCCTGTTCCGTTTGGCCCCGTAATCAATACCCTAGCCTCGGTTTGGGCCACTTTATCAATCATCAATTTGATGCGATTGATGGCTTCACTTTCGCCAATCATTTCGTAATTCTTGCTGACTTTTTTCTTAAGAATTTTGTTTTCGACAACGAGTTGTTTTTTATCCAAGGCATTGCGAACCGTGTTCAACAATCGATTCAAATCCGGTGGTTTTGAGATGTAATCAAACGCTCCCAAACGCATTGTTTGAATGGCAGTTTCCATATCACCATGGCCGGAGATCATTACCATCGGAATTTCTGGCTTTATTTTTTTGACGGCTTCGAGCACTTCGACTCCGTCCATTTTGGGCATTTTTATGTCGCACAACACAAGGTCGTAATCATTGTTTTTTATTTTTTCCAATCCTTGAATTCCGTCTTCAGCATCTTCTACAATATAAGTGGTGCTTTCTTCAGAAAGTATTTTGGTGAGCACTCTTCGAATAGCAGCCTCGTCTTCTATGATAAGTATTTTACTCATTTTCGTAATTTTAAAAATTTCAAAATCCAAACATTGGAATTTGGAATTTAGTACTTCAACCATTTATACAATTCTTTCCACGTTGGTTTTTTACCATACATTAATATTCCCACTCGGTATATTTTTGCAGCAAACCAAACCACAAAGAAGAAAGTTACAAAAAGTAACGTGACAGACATCACTAGTTGCCACCCCGGTACGCCAAATGGAATTCGCATCAACATTACTATGGGCGATGTTAGAGGAATCATAGAAAATACAGTAGCTATTGTTCCGTGAGGGTCATTGATTACCGTAAAAAAACCGATGTAGACCGCCAAGATTAACGGCGTAATAACGGGCAAAAGAAACTGTTGTGAATCGGTTTCACTATCTACTGCAGCCCCTATTGACGCATAAAAAGAACTGTACAAAAAGTAACCTCCTATGAAGTAAACCACAAAGCTTATTAGGATTGTAGCAATAGGCAATCCCCATAATTCCTTGATGTAAATTTGTGCTGTTGCGGCAAATTCTTGATGGGCAGTTTGAACCATCGAAGGAGGGATTTTTGCCGCTGGACTAGCATCAATGCCAAGAAATATGGAAGCGGCAAACAGTAGTGTTAATCCGATAACCGTCCAAATAAGAAATTGCAGCAAGCCAGCTAATGCCGTACCTACAATTTTTCCCATCATCAACTGAAAGGGTTTTACCGAGGAAATTATGATTTCGACAATGCGATTTGTCTTTTCTTCGATGACGCTGCGCATCACCATATTACCATAAATAATGATGAACATCATGATGAGATATCCAAAAGCACCGCCAATAGCAATTTTGATTTCATTGAGTCCTTTTACACTTTCTTCGCCTGATGCCTTAGCAAGATTGATACTCACTTTGGCTTCCGCATTTTTAATTGCCAAGGTGTCCAATTTAGCTTTTTCGAAGTTATCTTTTGTTAGTTTTTTTGCGACAATCTCTTGAATATTTTCGACAAAAGAGATACTGGGACTTTCGTTTGATATGAATTGTATTTTATTTTCTAAATCCTTGGGATTATTCACTTTCGGGATATAAAGCAGTCCTTCATAGCTTTCGTTAGTGATGCTGTCTTTCAAGAATTTCATGTCAATAGCAGATAAATCATGGTAAACATATTCACCGTTCGTGCTGTTTAGCGTCTCGAATTCATTGACAAAAAAACCCGTTTCATCGTGAATGGCCACCCGTTTTGTATCCGCTTTGATCGTGCTCAAATAGCCCACGAAAGCAGCTATCCCTACAAAAAGCAAGGGACTTAAAAAAGTCATTACAATAAAAGATTTATTCCGCACTTTGGCGACAAATTCTCTTTTTATTATTAGTGATATAATGCTCATTAAAAGTGTTATAAGTTTAGAAAGGTTATACGTTTATAGGTCCTATAAAATTATTTTTCGCTTACCGTTTGAATAAAAATATCCGTGACGCTTGGAATCTTTTCCACAAAATGGGTTACTTGCCCTCTTTGGGTGAGGATATTCAGCAATTCATTTGGCGTTGCATTTCCGAGTTGGATTTCGAGTTTCAATTCATTGTTGAGTGATTTAAAATTCGTTTGACCCACTTTAAATTTCTGAGTGATATCATACATCAACCCTTCAATATTATCGGATAAAATGCCCACTTCAAAACTGTTGGTTCTAAATTTCCGCTTCACATCGTCTAATCTTCCTTCAATGAGTTTGTTCGATTTATGAATTAAAGCAATGTGGTCGCACAATTCTTCGACGCTTTCCATACGATGCGTGGAGAAAATTATGGTAGAGCCCTGTTTTCTCAATTCCAGAATTTCGTCTTTAATTATGTTGGCATTAACAGGATCGAACCCTGAAAAAGGCTCATCAAAAATCAGTAATTTTGGCTTATGTAAAACACAAACCACAAACTGTACTTTCTGTGCCATACCCTTGGATAGTTCTTGGATTTTCTTATTCCACCACCCTTGAATTTCCAGTCTTTCGAACCAATATTCCAATTGTTTTTTGGCCTCAGCTTTGGAGAATCCTTTCATTTGTGCCAAGTACAAGCATTGCTCCCCCACTTTCATGGTTTTGTACAAACCGCGTTCTTCGGGTAAATAGCCTATATATTGAACATGTTTTGGACTTAGTTTCTCCCCATCAAAAATAATTTCGCCACTATCAGGCATCGTAATTTGATTGACAATCCGGATAAGAGACGTTTTCCCTGCTCCATTTGGTCCTAAAAGCCCATATATACTTCCTTTGGGAATCGTAAGGGAAACTTCATTAAGGGCAACATAATCTCCGTAGTTCTTAACGACATTTTTTACTTCAAGTAGAGTACCCATGCTAATTTTTAATTTTGGTAAAAATAGTTAAAACGTGATAGTAAGCTGTTAAATAAAATAAAAAATCCCATCCATGTTTTTTGCAAGGATGGGAAAACTTTTTATCATTAAAGACTACGAAAACATGTCTTTTACTTTCTCAAAAAACGACTTATCGCTTTTTTCCGGATTTGGAATAAAATTCTCATCGGTAAGATTCTTTTCAAAAAACTGTTTTTGTTCTTTACTAAGTGTTTTTGGTGTCCAAACATTAACATGAACTAGCAAATCTCCAGTGCCATATCCGTTAATGCTGGGAATACCTTTCCCTTTTAATCTTAGAATTTTACCCGATTGTATTCCTTCTTCCAGTTTTATTCTCACTTTTCCGTTTACAGCCTCAATATCTTTTGATATTCCAAGAACTGCTTCAGAAAAACTTACATACAAATCATAATGCAAATTTTCGCCCTCGCGTTTCAAAAATTCATGTTCGATTTCCTCGATGGCCACGATTAAATCTCCTGGCACACTGTTACCGGGTGCATCATTTCCTTTGTTGGATACTTTTAGCTGCATTCCATCAACAACGCCAGCTGGAATTTTTATAGAAACCGTTTCGTCTTCCAATATCATTCCCTGAGAATCAGCCTCTGAAGGTTTTTTGTCTAACAGCTGTCCGGAACCACCACAAGTAGGACAGGTTGATGCTGATTGCATACGTCCCAAAATAGTGTTGGTCACGCGCATTACTTGCCCTTGACCGTTACAGGTAGAACAAGTTTTATAAGATACACCTGGCGCTTGAACTTTCCGTTTTACTTTTACTTTTTTCTCGACACCGTTAGCAATTTCTTCCAAGGTTAGCTTAACTTTGATGCGAAGATTACTTCCTTTCACTCGACGTGAACCGCCTCCTCCGCCATTAAATCCTCCGCCACCACCAAAAGCGCTTCCGAAAATATCTCCAAATTGACTGAATATGTCGTCCATATTCATACCTCCATGATGACCGCCTCCAAAACCTCCTGAACCATCAAAAGCCTGATGGCCATATTGATCGTATTTGGCTTTTTTGTTAGAGTCACTCAAGACTTCGTATGCTTCAGCAGCTAATTTGAATTTTTCTTCGGCAGCTTTATCACCTGGATTTTTATCCGGATGGAATTCGAGCGCTTTTTTTCTGTATGCTTTTTTTATTTCGGCAGCATCGGCATTTTTGGTAATGCCCAGTATTTCGTAAAAATCTTTTTTCATTTATGTTTTTTTGTATGTTACAGGCGCAATAAATCGCGTCTTACTGTCCAATAACTACTTTTGGAAAACGTATAATTTTATCACCTAGTTTGTATCCTTTTTCTATTACATCAACAATTTTCCCTTTCAACTTGGGAGCGGGAATTTGAGTTATTGCTTCGGCAAAATCAGCATTAAAAACATCACCAACTTTTATTTCTACTTCTTCCAATCCTTTTGAAACAAGCGTGCTTTTGAGTTTTTCCTGAATAAGTTCAACCCCTTGAATTAATACATTATCATCGGTTTTTTTGATTTCAGCCAATGCTCGGTCAAAGTCATCTAAAACTGGAAGTAAAGCTAGCAACACATCCTGGTTTGCCGTTTTGAATAATTCAATGCGTTCTTTAGCAGTTCTTCGTTTGAAATTTTCAAATTCGGCAAATAAACGCAAAAATTTATCTCTTTCAGAAGCCAAGTCATGAGACAATTGCTCTTCCCTTGTTATTTCCTCTACTCGTTCTTCGATTGCTGCGTCTAAAACATCGGAATCTTTCTCCTTGTTTTCAATTGAGGTTTGATCAACAATTTCATCATTAAGCGGATTTTCTGTCGTCATTTTTATATTATTTTTAAAAAAATTCTTAAACTTCATTTTTAATATTTCAATGGATTGCAAAAGTACTGCCAAATCTTTCAATTTGTCAAATTGTCACCCCATAAAAAGCAAAAATTCATATCCCTTTTTATAGAAATCAAAATATAGCTTTCTCATTCGATTAAAAATTTAATATAATTTTAAGACTAACATAATATAGTTTGCATAGATTTGTCAAGATTAAATCCTAGACTAGATTTTAAAAATAAACTTAAGGTTAGTCTTCTAGGCTTTTAAATAATTATTAATTCACTTTACCTTATATTTAAAAAAAGCTTCGTTTTAAAAACGGAGCTTTTTTTGATTTTACTAGGTTTTAAAATTTATCCGTTTTGGGTTTTACCCAATTTTACCCTTACACTCCATTCAAAATCTATTTCGGATACTTGTTCGCCATTTTGGTTTGTGCCAATAGATTTCATCCAAAAACTTTGCCCTTCCCCACATGCAATGGCTGCCTGAATGGCTTGTTCAGCCAAAAAACCATCATTACATACAAAAGTTATCCTTCCTGTTGCCTTCTTGCTAAATTTCCCTTTATTATTAGCTACCAACATGGATATGTTTTGTCCGCTTTTGTTAATTTGTTGCATAACCAAAACCCCTGTTGTCAATTCGGCTGCCATTCCTTGCACCGCCCAATACATGGAGTTAAATGGGTTTTGGTTGATCCAGCGATGCTTTACCGTTACCACGCATTTGTACTCGTCAAATTCTTTTACCCGAACACCACATATAAAAGCTGACGGCAATTTAAAGAACACAAATTTATTAAGATTCGATACCGAAATTTTCATTAGTAATGATTTAGTCCCTGTAAAAATAATAAAAATTGGTTCAAAAATCTATTGCACTACCCATTTGATCAAAATATACTAAATCCAAGTAATCTAAGGACTTTCCAACAAAAACACAAAATTTTTCTAAAATCACTGTGTTAATTTTTTATTAATATTAGTTACTATGCAATACATAATACCTTCTTTTAGATATATATTTGCATAAGATATTACCATACGCTTTTATATCATAAAAACAACTAACGAAAAAAATCTGGCCACATTTACGCATCCTTAAAAGCCTCAAAGGGCGAAAAGTACAAATACCCATTGACAATTCCTTTTATTAAATAAAAAATGAATCGTTTATTCCTACAAAAATAAAAAAAGAATCATGAACATTGAAAACACGAAAGCCCAAATGCGAAAAGGTGTTCTCGAATTTTGTATCTTATGTGTATTAAAAGACAAAGAGGCATATACTTCGGAAATATTGGACACTTTGAAAAACGCAAAATTACTGGTGGTGGAGGGAACGGTTTATCCGTTGCTTACCCGATTAAAAAACTACGGATTGCTCAACTATCGTTGGGAAGAATCACTATCTGGTCCTCCAAGGAAATATTATGCCCTTACTGAAATAGGACAGACATTTTTAAATGAATTAAATGGCACTTGGACAGAATTATCTAGTGCAGTAAACTTAATCACAAAACAAAAATAATAGTCATGAACAAAACTGTAAACATAAACCTAGGCGGAATGTTCTTCCATATAGATGAAGATGCATACCAAAAATTAACACGCTATTTTGATGCTATAAAACGCTCTTTGTCCGCTTCATCTGGACAAGATGAAATCATCAAAGACATTGAAATGCGTGTTTCGGAATTATTGACCGAAAAACAAAAAACCGAAAAACATGTCGTGGGCTTAAAAGACGTTGACGAAGTCATTGCCATTATGGGTCAACCAGAAGATTATAAAATTGACGATGAAAGCCCTGAAAATATCTCATCTGATTTTTCTTCTCCAAAAACAAGAAAACTATACAGAGATACCGAAAACGGAATGATTGGTGGAGTTCTTGCTGGACTGGGTCATTATTTTGGAACAGACAAAGTTTGGCTTCGAGTAATTCTTTTGATATTGTTTTTTGCTTGGGGAATCGGTTTCATGGCGTATATCATTCTTTGGATAGTAGTACCCGAAGCCAAAAGCACTACCGAAAAATTAGAAATGACGGGCGAACCAGTAACTATTTCGAATATCGAAAAAAAGGTTCGTGAGGAATTTGAAAATGTTTCGGATAAACTAAAAAAAATGGATTATGACAAATTCGGAAATCAGGTGAAATCAGGTGCCGAAAAAGTCGGGAGCACTTTTGGAAATTTTATAATAGCCGTATTGAGGGCCTTCTCAAAATTTATAGGAGTGCTATTGATCATAACCGGTCTGTTTATTTTAGCCGCTTTATTCATAGGAGTTTTCACTTTAGGCTCGTCTTCCTTTATAGATGTGCCTTGGCAAGATTTTATTGAAGCCGGAAATTTCACTGATTATCCAGTTTGGACATTTGGATTATTAATGTTTTTCGCAGTTGGAATTCCATTTTTCTTCCTGACAGTATTAGGATTCAAATTATTGTCTCCAAATATAAAATCTATAGGAAATATTGCAAAATACACCTTGCTGGCCATCTGGTTAATAGCAGTTGCAATAGCTATTTCTATTGGGATAAAACAAGCTACAGCCTTTGCCGTTGATGGAAGATTCGTAAAAAAAGAAATGATTAATCTGTTTCCAACAGACACTCTTTTTATCAAATTCAAGCACAATGATTATTATGCCAAAAACATTGAAGAGCGAAATGATTTTAAAATCACCCAAGATTCTTCTGGAACAGATGTCATCTATTCAAATGATATTCGTTTTAAAATAGCAGCGACTGATGAAAAAATGTCTTACCTCAAAATCGAAAAAGAGGCAAAAGGAAAGACATTAACCGAAGCAAAAAAGAGAGCCGAGAAAATTAAATATAATTACGTAATTCAAGGAAACCGAATCATTTTGAACAATTACTTATTGACGGACTTAAAAGAGAAATTCGGTGATCAAGAAATTGAAATTACTTTATTCTTGCCAAAAGGAATCTTGTTTAAGGTAGACAAATCACTGGAAAATTACGATCATTCTAATGATGACTATTTTTTATGGAATTCTGATTTCACAGATGCCGTGTATAAAGTCGGAAGTGATAAAATAAAATGCTTGAATTGCCCGAAAGAGGAAAACGATAACAATGAAATGGAGAATAAAGAAGAAACCGATAGCGTTATTACAACAACAGTAAGCGTAAACGGAAAAGTAATCACTGTTAATAAAATTAAGGCTAAAAAAGAAAGTTAAAACTATCTTTTAGCAAAAAACAGAAAAATCATTCATCAAAAGTGGATGATTTTTTTATATTTGTAAACTACATAACTATAAAAATTAAATGAAAAAAAATACCGCCCTACTACTATTCCTTTTGGTTGCTACATTTTCATGGGCACAAAAAGACGAAAAAATTAAAGGTTCTAAAATCGTGACCATTGAACAAAAAGAAATTGGTAATTTTGATTCGATTGAAGTTTGCGATAACATTGAAGTATATTTAGAAAAAGGCGAAAAAACCGAATTAAAAATCGAGGCCGACGATAATCTTCATAATATCATCACTATTGATTTAAGTGATAATTTACTTCGGTTAAATACATCAAAAACAGCCGTAAATTTCAAAAAATTAGTACTGCGGGTAACCTATACGCAAGATTTAAAAATGGTGGTTTCAAAAAACGAATCCACAGTGAATGCCATTCAAGAAATCCAATTAGAGGACATTACTTTTAAATCTTCCAATAATTGCAAACTCAATTTAAATGTCAATTCCAAGAATTTCGTATTGCAGTCTGACGACAAATCGAAAACGGAACTAAATTTAAAATCCGAAAATGCCACAATAGAGTTGAGTAAAAATTCCAATTTGAAAGCGTTGATTGCCTCCGTTGATTTAAAATGCGATCTGTATCAAAAGGCAAAAGCAAACCTAGAAGGTGATGTCACCCATGCCATCATTCGTTTGGACAACAATGCTAATTTTATAGGAAGCAAGTTGATCCTAGAAAATGCCGAATTGATTGCAGAGGGCTATTCAAACTGTAGTATCAACTCTAGTTCCGCGATGAGTATTGACGCCTCAGGAAATACGGAAATCCTAATTTATGGTGACCAAAAAATGGAAATAAAAAGATTCGCTGATTCTGCCACATTGATCAAGAAACCCACAAAATAATCCAAACAAAAAGGCTTCATTTTTAAGATGAAGCCTTTTTTTATAAATTTAAACGAAATTATTACTCTAAAGCAGCCAAGTATCTTTCTGCATCTAGGGCAGCCATACAACCTGTTCCAGCAGCTGTAATCGCTTGACGATAGACATGATCGGCCGCATCGCCCGCCACAAAAACACCTTTGATGTTCGTCTTTGAAGTTCCCGGAACATTGACAATATAGCCCGTTTCATCAAGAGTAAGAAAGTCCTTGAAAATATCGGTATTGGGTTTGTGGCCTATAGCCACGAAGAAACCAGTAGCCGGAATGTCAAAAGCTTCGCCTGTGGTTTTATTCTTGGCTTTTACGCCAGTCACCACTTGTTCGTCTCCTAAAACTTCAACTGTGTCATGATTCATTAAAATCGTAATATTATCGGTTTTGCGAACTCTGTCTTCCATGATTTTTGAAGCCCTAAATTTTTCGCTTCGCACCAACATGGTCACTTTTTTACAAAGCTTAGACAAATAATGCGCTTCCTCGCAGGCAGAATCTCCCGCACCTACAATGACCACTTCTTGGTTTCTGTAGAAGAACCCATCACAAACGGCACAGGCCGAAACACCTCCGCCCATTTTTAAATAATGCTGTTCAGAAGGCAACCCTAAATATTTGGCTGTAGCTCCCGTGGAAATGACTACCGTTTCGCAATGCAATTCGATGCTGTCATTAATCCAAACTTTATGAATATCACCGCTAAAATCAACCTTGGTTGCCCAACCATCACGCACATCAGTACCAAAACGTTGAGCCTGATCTTGCAGTTGCACCATCATTTCCGGACCCGTAACTCCATCAACATAACCCGGAAAATTTTCCACTTCGTTAGTCGTTGTCAGTTGGCCTCCAGGTTGCATCCCTTGGTATAAAACGGGATTCATGTTGGCTCTTGCGGCATATATACCTGCGGTATACCCTGCAGGACCGGAACCTATAATAAGACATTTTATTTTTTCGATTGTATCAGACATAGTATATAATTTTGTTCTGTTTTGAGATTGCAAATGTAAGTTTTTATTAAAAAGTAAGCTAAAATCAGATCACTTTTAATCGTTCAAAAATAATAAAACTGTATTTTAAAATATGGCTTGGAAAACTCAAAATTAGTTTTATATTTGCAACCGCTTTCGGGGTGTAGCGTAGCTCGGTTATCGCGCCTGCTTTGGGAGCAGGAGGCCGCAGGTTCGAATCCTGCCACCCCGACAAATGCCGAACATTTCTGTTCGGCTTTTTTTGTTTTAATCATTTTTATTTTAAAACCAAGCGATTCCACTTCTAAATTTGAAATTATAACGGAATAATTGTACTTAAAAAAGTTGCCAACAATATTCCATCCAGTGCTCTTAACAGATGGGTTATTTATAAGTAATAAAGGCTGTCCTTTCGGACAGCCTTTCTCGCAAAAAAAACAATTATGAAATCTATTTCTTAATCACGTTTAGTGTTTTAGTATTTGCTCCTTGAGTTACAATAACATTATAAACACCAGCAGCATATTTTGAACCTACTTGAATTGTGTTAGTGTTAGCTTTACGATTCTCGATTAAACGCCCTACCATATCATACACTTTTACTATAGCTCCTTTTCTTGAAGCTTCAATCGTGAACTCAGAGGATGAGGGGTTTGGATAAGCAATAACGCTGAAATCGTCAGCAACTGATGCTTTTGGAGCAAGTCTACAAGCGGCAGTTGATTTTTTGATAGTTAATGATTTTGATATACTTGGTCCTGTTCCATTAGTCGCAATACATGTTATAGCATAACTTGTTGCGATAGTCACACCTGTAAAATCAACTACAATAGAATTTGTTGTAGATGATCCTGAAGCTCCATTTGGAAGACCCCATGTATACGTAGCTCCAGGGATAGCAGTAGCCGTATAAGTGGTTGTAGTGCCAGCACATGTGCTAAACGTTGTTGCAACAGCGGTAATTGTTGGCGCAGTTGGTACTGCACTTGTTACCGTCAAGGTTCGAACAGTTGAAGAAGTTCCAGCACCATTTACGGCATACACACTCAAGGGAATTGATGTTGCTCCTGTACCTTCAAAATTAATTGTCAATACACTTGCTGTACCTGTCCAAGTTTTGGTAGTACCTACAGTAATAGGAGGAGTAATAAGTAATGCTGCATCTACTCCAGCAGTAACATTTACTCCAGCAGGAAGCACCCAACTAAATGTAGTAGCCTCAGCACCTTGAGTTGCAAACGGAGTAGCGGTCAAGGTCAATGGCGTGTCTTTACCTGTATAAGCACTTACTTTAGTAATTGCTGTTGTAGAAAGACCTTCAGTAAGAACTAATTTAGTAGGAGCCGTTGGTACGGCTCTGGCTAATACTAAGGTTCTGGCTATTGAATTTCCAGCCCCGTTCACTCCAAATACTT
>CAZHVE010000047.1:0-16831 GCA_964535705.1 uncultured Flavobacterium sp. | reverse complement strand
CAAGTATTTGTTTTAAATTACTCAAAAAGTGTTTTTAATGAATTATTTTGAAATATAAAACTTTATTAAAAAGGGCTCAACTTTAACTAAAAAGTCAAGCCCTGATATTTTTTTACTTACACTTTTTGAAACAGTGTCTAGAATTAACATCCCAAATATCTTTTAATTTTAATTTATAAAAAGTTTCAAATTATAAAATATAAGCCTTCACTTTTGTTGTATATTTTATGAAATGACTTCAATTTAACCAATTCTAGGAAAACATATTTTTCGAATATTTTCTAATTTTTCCTCGATTTCATTGTCTATTTTTTCTATAAATTCTTGAGGTATTGTATAATCATCTCCACTGTCAAAACTCATAATATATGACCATTCGTTTTCAAAATTATCATCGATGAAATCAATTTTTAAATAATCAACACGAAATTTAGATTTATTCTTTATTTTCATTATTACTTAATTTTAACTAAAATAACGAACATAAGTGTTTCGTTTATTATAGAAAGTTTTATTTATCCTTAAGACAACGAACAGAGGCACCTCTACATTCAGTACTTCCGCTTCTATCTAAATCACTATAAGTTGTATACATTAAACGATAAATTGGGTCATCATCTTCATCTGTAGTAGTACTCCACCAATAACTTCTATCATTCCCGCAAACACACAATCCACGATACGTATTTGCACCACCTGGATAAGCTGAAAAACCAGACTCATTGCTAGCATCATCAGACCTGAATACTCCAGTTGGTTCTCCATCATCATTAGTTTCTTCATATCCCTCCCATACATTCGTGATTTTCATCTTATCTCCTGCATGTTCGGCACCTCCTAAAGAGTCAGCTAATATATCCCATTCATTATCTGAAGGAACGTGCCAACCTAATGGTGCTAATCCTCTTGGGTCATTTACGGCATACCAATTATATAATTTTCCCCATTTTTCCCCATTTGTAGTATCATAGTCATAATAGCACCACGCTGGTTGCTTAAATTCTATTGCTTTACTCCATTGTTGAAATGATGTAGCTTGTAGAATAGAATCACCATTTCGAAATGTTTCTACATCCAAGTTCTGTTTCATCCAGATTTGATTTCCAATTTTCACTTCTTCCATTTTAATTTGTGTTTATGTTATTTTTTAGATGTGCGTGGTGTGAATAGTTAATTATCATTTATTAAAATTTATACTTTTTGTTGCTTTCAAGTATTTATTTCTTCAATTCATTCGCTCTAATATCATAACCAATCATAAATAAAGCCGCTTCTAAATCTCTCAATTTTACAGAATTGTCACTTTCATTAATCAATTTCAGTGTTTGATTGAGTAGTATTGAGGCAATAACATTAGAATAAAAATGTTTTGAATCTTTTTGATAAGTTGATTTAAATAATTTATTCACCTTTCTTTTTGTTTTATCAGCGACTTTCGAATCAGGAATATAAATCCTTAAGATTTCTGGAATCTCCTCGCCAAAGCAAATTTCCATTAAATAAGCTAAAGCAACAGAAACCCTACTGTCATATATAACAAAGTCTGATAATAAAAGTGAATAGATTTTTGTAAAACCAGCATTTGATGTAAATTCAAAATTATCTTTTGGGCCGAAAACGTCATTGTATTCATTAATATCTCCCCATTTTTTTAATACTTCTTCATAATCCTTTTTTAAGTCATAAGAAATATCTGTTACTTTATTCTTATTGCCCTTAGCAAATACTCCTCCCCATTTTAAAGTTATTTCTGTAGCATTTTTTAAATCTATAAGATTAGGATTAATTTTTCCATTAACAAGTAGTTTACTTTTAGAAAAATCTAGCACTTTTTCGCTATCTGTTAATGTAAATCCTGTTTTTTCTATTTCATTGGGGATTTCCAATTCTGTTTTAATTGAGTACTGCCAAGAATAAGTTTCAAAAACTTCTTTCAAATTTGTAGTATATTTATATACAGCTTTTTTTCCTCTATGTTTTATGCCAACTTCAAAATCAAGACCACTTTCCCACTTGGAAGCAATAAATTTTATAAATTCTTTGACATTATTATCGTCTAAAAAAATCTTTTTGTTAATTTCCATTTATCATTAATTGTTGATAATTACCTATTAATTGAATAAAATTCCTTACAATGTAAGCTTATTTTAAATTCTTATTAATTTTATACAATTGATATGCTTGAATTGAATTTATGATAGCGGATGTCTTCATCTCATTTATAATTCCCTTTTGGCTTGATTCAATTGCTGAATTTAAAGTGTTTAGACTATAACTGATTGATTCAAAGTCATTTGTTAAGGTACTGTTTAACAGCTGCATTTGTGAGTTAATTGATTCTAAAGATTTTAATTGTTCCTTTTCAAACTTTGTTAAGTAGACGCCCTGTTCTTCTAATACATTTTTGAGGTCTATTGATGTTTTTCAAGTTTACAATTAATCAATTCTGTGTCTGTATATTTCAGAAAATCATCCGAAATTGTTATTATGTGAATAATTCAACTATAATTATTTTTTTGAATTGTTATATATCGGTAAAGCGAGAAAAAATGTGGAGTTCAGAACCCACTTAAAAAAACGAGGTGTTATCTGAAAAACCTAAAGAGTAAGAAAAATAATTCAACAATAATGGAAAAATCTAAAGTAGATATGTTTGTCGGTATGAATGCTGAAAATTTCAATCCGCAAGACCTAATGTTAATTAAGGATAAATTAGAAAAAATAGATGATGATAAATTCTATATGATTCAAGGGACGGAATTTCAGAAACCATCAAATATTTTTTTAATTGCTATTTTACTAGGTTGGGAGAGATTTTGGCTTGATGACATAGCTTTAGGTGTTGTAAAAATCATAACTTGTTATGGGTGTATGATATGGTGGCTAGTTGATATTTTTTCAGCAAAAGATAGAGCAAAAAAATACAATTTTAAAAAATTTATGCAAGTAACTTCATTTATGTAATATAAAGTCTTCTATTGGGTGAAAGAATAATACCTTTTACCCAATTAAAGAAATATAAAAATTATGAATTCAAGCAATAAAAACTTCAATATAGCATATAATAAATTGTTACTTATTACAATTTTATTTTTCCCAATTTTTCTATACTTAATTCCTTTAGATTGGCTTAGCAAACAGCACACGATTTGTCTCATTAAAAATATTTTTGGTTTAGATTGCTTTGGTTGTGGCATAACAAGAGCTGTGCTTTCGGTAATACATCTTAATTTTGAAAAAGCTATAAATTATAATAAAATGGTTGTATTTGTTTTGCCATTACTCGTTTATGTTTGGATAAAAACTTCTATGTCTTTTTATAAAAAACTACTAACAACCCGATAAGTTATGGGTTCGCCTTTTGATAAAAATCAATTTAGGGAAGTCGATTAACCTCCCTAGGTTTGTGAACGTATTTGATACGTTCCTTGAACTCAACTACTTCAATTAATGTCAGACACTCATTGAAAAAACACTTCGCCTCGTGCGTATGCTTCTTCGGGTTCTATGTGATGAAAAATACTATTTGACAAGTCAGCAGCAAATACATTTTTTATGTCCATTATTCCTTTAACTTTAATATTTAAAGCACTTTGTTTAATGTTACTAGTTTTAATAATAAGATTAATGGAATGTATAGTTTTGTCCCTTGTAAAAAAATACAACAAAAATACTATTGGGTTTGAAAGGGTAAAATTAACTAATAATGACTTTGATTTTATTGCTAATAATTTTAAATGCAGCACATAAAATGATCACAGTCATACCAAAAATCTCTAAAGCAATTTTGGAGGTTTTTTTATGACATCTCTTCTATGAAATTTTCAAGAAAATCCAATATGTGATTTGAAATTAAATCAATACCGCCCACTGTCGTACCAAAAACCTCTAAAGCAATTTTAGAGGTTTTTTTATGGCATCTCCTCATTGAAATATTCAAGAAAATCTAATATGTGATTTGAAATTAAATCAATACCGCCCACTGTCGTACCAAAAACCTCTAGAGCAATTTTAGAGGTTTTTTTATGACATCTACTCAATGAAATATTCAAGAAAATCCAATATGTGATTTGAAATTAAATCAATACCGCCCACAAAAAAAAACTCCATTAGAAATAATGGAGTTTTTTTTGTAAAAGTCTGAAATTTTATTTTTTAATAATGTCTTTCAATACCGCTTTTTCGGGATAATTAATCACATGGAGTATAATTTCTTGGTTTTGTATTGTTTTCCCTTCAATCACATAAATTTTTCCTTTTTCGAATTCGATATTACTTTGGTCAAAATCTATATCGCCAAATTTCAGAGTGTTTTTAATGTCGCTAGTGTCTATCCATTTTTCAGATAATATTTGAGAAGCTTTAACAGAATAGTAGAATGGTTTATTTCTTAAATCATTTAAGACTCTCGCGTTTGGGAAATAATTACATCGGGTGTCTTTTCCACTAAATATGGCAGCCACAAAGAATAATCCCATTATTAATCCTATCAAATAGTAAGCAAAACGGTGTGCAAATTTCATAAAATAAATTTTCGGCAAAGGTAGATGAAAGTTTACTTAAAAAACGATTAAATTAATATCGTTATTAGGTAAATCAAACCAATCTCCGATAGTTTTATTGGTTAAAATTCCATGGTAAAGATAAACTCCATTTTTTAGGCCATTATTGCACCTGATAGCGCTTTCAATTCCACCATCCTCTGCAATTTGCAACAAATAAGGCGTGATGATATTGCTAATGGAAAGCGAGGCAGTTTTCGAATATCGTGAAGGTATGTTTGGCACACAATAATGCAATACGTTATTTTTAACAAAGGTTGGCTTTTCGTGCGTGGTTACTTCAGAAGTTTCAAAACAACCTCCCATGTCGATACTTACATCTACGATCACAGCCCCTTTTTTCATGTGCTCTACCATAGTTTCGGTGACGATGACCGGACAACGTTCTTTGCCGCGCATAGCGCCAATGGCAACATCGCATCTTCGAAGTGCTTTTAACAAGGATTTTGGGTGAATGGTCGAAGTGAAAATGCGTTGGTTCAAATTATTTTGTAAACGCCTTAATTTTGTGATTGAATTATCGAAAACTTTCACGTTGGCACCTAGTCCGATGGCTGTTTTAGCGGCAAACTCACCCACCGTTCCTGCTCCAAGAATTACAACATCAGTAGGAGGGACTCCGGTAATATTCCCCAATAATAATCCTTTTCCAAATTCATTGGTAATCATCAATTCGGCAGCAATTAAAATAGATGCCGTCCCTGCGATTTCACTGAGAGATTTCACAGCTGGGTATGAACCATCTTCGTCTTTTATGTATTCAAAGGCAAGCGCAATAATTTTTTTTTTGGCTAGGGCTGAAAAATACACCTTTTTTCTTGTTTTTAATTGGATGGCTGAAATGATAATTGTTTTAGGATTTATCATTTCTATTTCTAATAAACTGGGTGGTTCTACCTTTAAAA
The DNA here is from genome assembly GCA_964535705.1 of uncultured Flavobacterium sp. Classification (GTDB taxonomy): domain Bacteria; phylum Bacteroidota; class Bacteroidia; order Flavobacteriales; family Flavobacteriaceae; genus Flavobacterium. Next base: position 11,364 of record CAZHVE010000047.1, on the reverse strand, counting down.
TCATTGGGCAACCAAACACTTTTTTGGTGTCTTTTGTAATTTCGGCCCCAGCATCGGCATATTCTTTATCGGAATAACTGGAACTTTCCCCAGCCCCTGATTCAATCATTACCCGATGTCCCTGATAAGTTAATGAGTTTACAGCGTCAGGGGTTAGGCAAATACGACGTTCTTGATGACTGGTTTCTTTGGGTATGCCAATGAAAAGTTCACTTTTATGCTTTCCTATTTCAAGTTTTTCTTCTTGAGGCAGTAACTGTTGTTTTGTGAATGGAGTAATGGCCATTGTTTCTTTAAAATTAAGGGTCTAATTTACGGAAAAAGATTAGAATCTGTTGGTTTTATTAAAATAAAATCAACTTAATTTCAAAGAGCGTCTCCCATCAGAAAGTAGTGAGATGGAAATAACAGAATGTGTTTCAGGAACAAGATTTGGGATTTTTTCTGCCCATTCAATAAAACACCAATTGCCAGAATAAAGATATTCGTCGATACCCATATCCAATGCTTCGATTTCGCTATTGAGCCTATAAAAATCAAAATGATAAATAACTTGATTGTCAATAGTATGGTATTCATTAACTAAAGAAAAAGTTGGACTGCTTGTAGCTCCAAAAACTCCTAATTCTTTTGTTAATTTTTTTATTAGAGTAGTTTTTCCAGCTCCCATTTCACCGTAAAAAAGAATAACTTTATTAAGATTTTGTTCCAGAATTTTCTTAGCAACATCGTTAATTTTGTCTAATGAAAAAGTGGTTTCCATACAATTATATTCAGTTTTTACTTTGGATTAAAAATTAAAAACGGGATAATCATCTCCTCTAAAGAAATGCCGCCGTGTTGATAGGTATTTTTATAATAACTCACATAATGGTTGTAATTATTGACATAAGCCAAGAATAAATCATTTTTTGCAAAAATATAAGAACTACTCATATTTATGGTCGGTAAACCTATTTTTTTTGGATCCTTAATGGCATAAACATCTTTGTGTTCATAGGTTAAACTGCGTCCAGTTTTATATCGTAAATTGAGACTTGTGTTTTTATCCCCTACAACTTTCGAAGGATTCTTTACATTTATTGTTCCGTGATCGGTGGTCAAAATCAACTTAAAACCCATTTTTTGGGCTTGTTGAATAATTTCTAAAAGTGGCGAATTTTTGAACCAACTCAAGGTTAAGGAACGATACGCTTTATCGTCAGATGCGAGTTCCTTAACCACATCCATTTCGGTTTTGGCATGTGAAAGCATGTCTACGAAATTGTAAACCACCGTTACCAAATCATTGTTTTTTAATGATTTGAAATTTTCAGCTAATTTTTTTCCGGCATTTAAATTGGTGATTTTAAAATAATCTTGTTTAATGTTGAGTCCCAATCGTTTTAATTGAGCTGTCAAAAACTCAGCTTCAAACAAGTTTTTCCCCCCTTCTTCAGGGTCATTTTTCCAATACTGAGGAAATTGTTTTTCCATTTCCAAAGGTGTCAAACCAGAAAAAATAGCATTTCGGGCGTATTGTGTGGCTGTTGGTAAGAGAGCGAAATAAGGCACTTCTTTTTCGAGTTTATAGTGATTTCCAACCACACTTTCGAAAACTTTCCATTGGTCGTAGCGTAAATTATCAATTACAACAAACAATATGGGTTTGTCTTTTTTTACAATTTCAGGAACTACTAATTCTTTGAATAAAGTTTGTGAAAGTATCGGTTTATCTGTTTTTGGAGCAAACCAATCTTCGTAATTGCGTTCTATGAATTTTCCGAATTGCGAATTGGCTTCCACTTTTTGTGATTCCAAAATTTCAACCATGCTCTGGTCATCAATGTTTTCAAGCTCTAATTCCCAAAAAATCAATTTTTTGTATAATTCCACCCAGTCTTCGTAGGAGTTTACCATTCCCATTTCCATCGAAATTTTGCGAAATTCCTTTTGGTAATCCAAGGTTGTTTTTTGGGAAATCAATCTCGAATGATCCAAGTTCTTCTTCAAACTCAACAAAATCTGGTTTGGATTGACGGGTTTTATCAAATAATCAGCGATTTTTGAGCCAATGGCTTCTTCCATGATGTATTCTTCCTCGCTCTTGGTAATCATAATCATCGGTATGGAGGATTTTTTTTCCTTCATTTCCGAAAGAGTTTCTAGGCCACTCATTCCAGGCATATTTTCGTCTAAGAAAACAATATCAAAATTATTATCCTCAAAAATATCAATGGCGTCGCGACCGTTATTGCAAGTCGTTACGCTATAATTTTTCATTTCCAAGAATAAAATGTGCGGTTTTAAATAGTCGATTTCGTCATCGACCCAAAGTATTTTTATAGTATCCATATTTTTTAAAATATTATTCGAAATTAATCAATCAATGTGCCAATTTACTTTTTTTATAAACGGAAGTTGTTAATAGTAATATAATTTAGTGCAATTTTAAGTTCTTAACTAATAAAATAAAAACTATCACTAACTGTTATATTAATTAAAACTAAAAACTTCGAGACAAATTGCATTAGTTTCATAATTTTTTTAAATTTTTTAACCTACTGATAATCAGTACTTATTTTTAATAATGGCATGATTGTTGTTTTGTCAACCTACTAAAAAAATAGCATACCAGATGAGAAAAATAATTTTTATAGTAATTCCAATGGCAATATTGTTTTGTAGTTTCGGCAAGATATCAAGTCTTTCTGTCGAAAAATCGTTTAGAAGTTCTTCGGAAACTATTCTAACGGAACAAAGGCTTTTGGATCGGGTTAAAACTATTAAGCAATTTATCCGCACTAATTCGAAATACAATAAGGAGCTTGCTTTTTTTATTGATATGCGAATTATGTCCGGTAAAAATAGATTTATTGTGTATGACTTGAAAAACGATAAAATAGTTGATCAAGGTTTAGTTGCTCATGGTGTTGGTTCTGAAACCCAAAAAAACCAAGAATTAAAATTCAGTAACGTAAATAGTTCTTTTTGTACCGCATTAGGTAAATATTATATTGGAAAAGACTATTTAGGTAAATTTGGGAAGGCTTACAAATTATATGGATTAGACCCAACAAATAGTAATGCCTTTGCCAGAAGTATTGTTCTCCATAAATATGACAAAGTGCCTTATGAAGAACAAGACAGAGCGATTTGTCATAGTTTAGGTTGTCCGATGGTTAATGAAATATATTATAGCAGAATTGAGAAATTTATTGACAATTCTAAAAGGAATATAATTTTAGATATCTATTATTAAACCTCACCAATCTCGAGGATTTTCAAACTAAAATTTACTAGAAGCTCTAATTTACCTATATTTGTTTTTCAAAACAATATAACTAAAGTGAGCGAAGTTAATAAGCTGAAAATATTCAATGATCCGATTTACGGATTTATTTCTATCCCCAACGCCTTAATTTACGATTTAGTCCAGCACCCTTACTTTCAACGATTGCGACGTATTTCCCAAATGGGTTTGTCCTATTTGGTTTATCCCGGAGCGAATCATACCCGTTTTCATCACGCCTTGGGTTGCATGCATATTATGCAAAAAACCGTTGATGTTTTACGTTTTAAAGGCGTTTCAATTTCGCCAGAAGAAGAAAATGCCTTGTATATTGCCATTTTATTACACGACATTGGTCACGGTCCATTTTCGCATGCCATGGAAAAAAGCATTGTTGAAGACGTGCATCATGAGGCTATTTCTTTGCTGTTTATGAACCAATTGAATGTGGAATTTGGTGGCCAGTTGAGTTTGGCTATTCAAGTTTTTAGAGGTGATTACCACAGGAAATTTATGTTGCAGCTCATTTCAAGTCAACTCGATATGGATCGAATGGATTACTTGAAACGCGATAGTTTTTATTCGGGCGTGGCAGAAGGAAACATTAATTCCGAGCGATTAATCCAAATGATGAATGTGGTTGATGATGTTTTAGTAATTGAAGAAAAAGGCATTTATTCGGTTGAAAAATTCCTGATGTCGAGACAATTGATGTATTGGCAAGTTTATTTACATAAAACTAGTTTAGTGGCTGAGTTAATCTTGACTAAAGTACTAAAGCGTGCCAAAGAACTTACTCAAAAAGGAATTCTATTACCTTGTAGCGAGCCCTTACTTTTTTATATGCAAAACAAAATTACAGTTGAAACATTCAATAGCGAAAACTTAGAATTGTTTTCCCAGTTAGATGATTTTGACATTATTAGTGCTTTAAAATCTTGGCAAAAGCAGGATGATTTTATATTATCATCGTTGAGCAAAATGATCATAAACAGGGATTTGTTGAAAGTAAAGGTGAGTAGTGAAAAAGGTTCAAAGGAAGATTTAAAACTACTGAAAGATCGGTTTGCATTAGAAAATAACATTTCATTACAAGATACTAATTATTTTATTTTTAAAGGCAAGATAAAAAACCAGGCATATAGTATTGAAGCAGAATCCATACGGATTCTTAAAAAGGACAAGACAATCGAAGATGTGGCGGAAGCCTCCGATCAATTGAATTTGAAGTCGTTATCTAAATTGGTCACCAAATATTATATGTGTTTCCCAAAACAACTTATATAAAAACCAATATTTAAAATCTATTTTTTATATTTTTGTCGCGATGAAATTTACAGCAGAGCAAATAGCGGGAATTTTAGAGGGAGAAGTTGTTGGTAATCCCAACGCCGAAGTGCATAAATTGTCTAAAATTGAAGAGGGTTCCGATGGTTCACTTACCTTCTTATCCAACCCAAAATACCTGAATTATATCTATACGACAAAGGCTACGATAACTATTGTAAACAATACTTTTATTGCTGAAGGCGAATTGTCAACGACGCTTATAAAAGTAGCTGATGCTTACTTATCCTTTTCTAAATTACTTGAATTTTATGACCTTGCCAAAAAAGGCAAAAAAATCGGTATTGAACACCCTTCTTTTCTTTCAGAAAGTGTAACATACGGAGCCAATTTATATTTAGGTAGTTTCAGTTATATTGAAGAGAATGTGGTATTGGGTGTAAATGTAAAGATTTATCCCAACTGTTTTGTGGGTGAAAATGTAGTGATAGGGGATAACGTCACTATTTTTGCCGGTGCAAAAGTACATTCCGAAACGCTTATTGGCGCTAATTGTATTATTCATTCTGGAGCTATTATTGGTGCGGATGGTTTTGGTTTTGCACCAAATTCTGATGGAACATTTTCCAAAATTCCTCAAATTGGAAATGTCATTTTAGAAGAGGATGTCGAAATTGGTGCCAACACAACAATCGACAGAGCCACCATGGGTTCCACAATAATCAGAAAAGGAGTGAAACTGGATAATCAAATCCAGATAGGCCATAATGTGGAAATAGGCGAAAACACCGTAATTGCCGCTCAAACAGGAATTGCCGGTTCAACGAAAATTGGCAAAAACGGAATGATTGGCGGTCAAGTAGGTATTGCCGGACACTTGACTATAGGTAATAATGTTAGGATTCAGGCGCAATCAGGGGTTGGAAGAAATGTAAAAGATGGTGAGATTTTACAAGGGAGTCCAACTTTTGGATATAATGATTTTAGTAAATCCTATGTTCATTTTAAAAATTTACCAAAAATTATAGCAGAAATAGAAGAACTAAAAAAGAAAATTTTATAAAATAGGATACTTTTAAGGTAGTCTATAAATATTGGGCTAGCCTTTCTTGACATATTAATGTTTTTAAACTTAAAAATTTAATAATTATGGTTAAACAGAAGACCATCAAAGCTGCAATTTCACTAACAGGAGTTGGTTTACACACAGGAAGAGAAGTGAAAATTTCCTTCCTACCTGCTCCAATAAATAATGGTTATACTTTTGTTCGAGTTGATCTAGAAGGTCAACCCATCATTGAAGCCGACGCAAATTATGTTGTCAATACACAAAGGGGAACTAATTTAGAAAAGTTGGGGGTTAAAATACAAACTCCGGAACATGTTTTGGCGGCACTAGTTGGTTGTGATTTAGATAATGTAATCATAGAATTAGACGCGTCAGAATTACCTATTATGGATGGTTCTTCGAAATATTTTGTTCAGGCGATAGAAAAAGCCGGTATTCAAGAGCAAGAAGCAAAAAGAAATGTATATGTAGTGAAAGAAATAATTTCATTTACAGACGAGGAAACAGGCAGTGAGATATTGGTTATGCCTAGTGATGATTACCAAATAACCGCAATGGTCGATTTTGGAACCAAAGTATTGGGTACCCAAAATGCAAATTTAAAGAGCATTACAGATTTTAAATCTGAAATTGCCGATTCAAGAACCTTTAGTTTTCTTCATGAACTGGAATCACTTTTGGATGATGGACTTATAAAAGGTGGCGATTTAAACAATGCGATCGTTTATGTAGACAAGGAAATTTCTGAAAAAACCATGAATAACCTCAAAGTTGCTTTTGGAAAAGAAGAATTATCAGTTAAGCCAAATGGTATTCTGGATAATTTGACGTTGCATTATCCAAATGAAGCGGCAAGACATAAACTTCTTGATGTTATTGGTGACTTATCTTTAATAGGTACCAGAATACAAGGAAAAGTAATTGCCAATAAACCAGGACATTTTGTAAACACGCAGTTTGCCAAGAAAATGGCAAAAATCATAAAAATAGAACAACGCAATCATGTTCCAGTTTATGATTTGAATTTGGAGCCTTTAATGGATATTCACAAAATCATGTCCGTTCTGCCTCATAGACCTCCATTTTTATTTATTGACAGAATTTTAGAAATGTCCGAAAGTCATATTGTTGGGATGAAAAATGTCACCATGAACGAAGGTTTTTTTGTGGGACATTTTCCAGGAGCTCCTGTTATGCCGGGTGTTATCATTGTGGAAGCAATGGCGCAAACTGGAGGGATTTTAGTATTGAGTACAGTTCCAGACCCAGAAAATTATTTGACTTACTTCATGAAAATTGATAATGTTAAATTTAAACATAAAGTTTTACCAGGTGACACTTTGACTTTTAAATGTGATTTGATTACTCCTATCAGAAGGGGGATATGTCACATGCAAGCCAATGCTTACGCCAATGGAAAGCTAGTTGCCGAAGCAGAATTGATGGCACAAATAGCTAAAAAATAATTTTTTTGATTATTGAATTGACGAATCAAACAATTAAATGAATAAAGGTTTAACGATTAAACAAAACACATGAATCAACCCTTAGCATACGTTCATCCCGGGGCGAAAATCGCAAAAAATGTAGTTATTGAACCCTTTACAACTATACATAACAACGTTATCATAGGTGACGGAACCTGGATAGGCTCGAATGTAACCATAATGGAAGGCGCAAGAATAGGAAAAAATTGCAGCATTTTTCCAGGTGCGGTAATCTCTGCAATTCCTCAGGATTTAAAATTTGGGGGCGAAGATTCTTTGGCAATAATTGGTGACAATTGCACCATTCGTGAATGTGTAACTATCAATAGAGGAACTATTGCATCTGGTCAAACTACGCTTGGTAATAACTGTTTGATTATGGCAACTGCACATATCGCCCACGATTGTCATATTGGTGACAACGCTATTATTGTAAACGGGGTAGCTTTAGCAGGACATGTTACGATTGGCAATTTTGCAATTATTGGTGGGTTGGCTGCAATTCATCAATTTATAAATGTTGGGGATCATGCCATGGTTTCAGGAGGATCATTAGTTCGAAAGGACATTCCACCATTTACAAAAGCGGCAAAAGAACCCTTGTCGTATGTGGGAATCAACTCAGTTGGATTAAGAAGACGTGGGTTCACCACCGAAAAGATCAGGGAAATTCAAGAAATATATAGAATTTTATATCAAAAAAATTATAACACAACCCAGGCAATTGGTATCATTGAGGCTGAAATGGAAGCTACTACTGAACGTGACGAGATTTTGGACTTTATCAGAAATTCATCAAGAGGAATTATGAAGGGGTATTCTGGAAATTACTAATATTTAAATTACAGTTTGCAGACTCTCTTTTTCAAAAAAAAATACAATAATAAATTAAAATTATCTATTAACAATATCACTTTTCGTCACCCGCTCTTTTCGAGAGGGTCGGAGGTGAGGAAAACAAAAAAACAAAAAAATGGCATCTACATCAGACATTAAAAATGGATTGTGCATAAAATACAATAATGATATCTATAAAATTATAGAGTTTCTTCATGTTAAACCAGGAAAAGGGCCTGCTTTTGTGCGAACAAAATTAAAAAGCTTGACTAATGGAAAGGTATTGGATAATACCTTTTCTGCAGGACACAAAATAGAGGAAGTAAGAGTTGAGAATCATAAATTTCAATATTTATATCCAGAAGGAGATGTCTTTCATTTTATGAATGTCGAAACTTTCGAGCAGATTTCTTTGAACAAAAACATTTTGGATTCTCCAGATTTATTAAAAGAAGGAGAAAATGTCATGGTGAGTATCAATACCGAAACTGATTTACCGCTTTCGGTTGATATGCCAGCTTCTGTAGTACTTGAAGTGACTTACGCAGAGCCAGGGATAAAAGGGAATACCGCCACAAACGCCACAAAATCAGCTACGGTTGAAACAGGTGCAACCGTAAACGTTCCCTTATTTATTAATGAAGGAGACAAAATTAAAATTGATACTGCTTCAGGAAATTACATGGAAAGAGTAAAAGAATAGTTTTTGGTTTGGATGGTCAATGAGTCAAGAAGTATAGTCTAAACTCATAAATACATAAACTTATACCCTAAATCAAATGAAATTTCCCAAGCCTCAAACATTACAAGAAATTGCCAATATCATCAACTGCGAATATGTTGGTGATGCTCACTTTTCGGTTTCTGGAATGAACGAAATTCATGTTGTAGAATCGGGTGATATCGTTTTTGTTGATCATCCAAAATATTATGATAAAGCTTTAAATTCGTCGGCAACAACCATTTTGATTAATAAAAATGTGGCTTGTCCTGATGGCAAAGCCTTGTTGATATCAGATGATCCCTTTAGAGATTTTAATCTATTAACGAATCATTTCAAGCCTTTTCAACATGCCAATACAGCTATTTCAGCTTCTGCCAAAATAGGAGAGGGCACGCTAATCCAACCCAATTCTTTCATTGGAAACCACGTTGTCATTGGGAAAAACTGCGTGATACATTCCAATGTCTCTATTTATGACCATACTGTGATAGGAGATAATGTTATTATTCATGCTGGAACTATTCTGGGAGCAGATGCCTTTTACTATAAAAAACGTCCCGAAGGATATGATCAGTTAATTTCTGGTGGTAGAGTAGTAATAAAGGACAATGTTGGCATTGGAGCACTTTGTACCATCGACAAGGGAGTTACGGGTGATACCACTATTGGAGAAGGAACAAAAATTGACAATCAGGTACATGTTGGACATGACACCGTGATTGGAAAAAAATGTTTGATTGCTTCCCAAACAGGTATTGCAGGTTGTGTAATTATCGAAGATGAAGTCACTATTTGGGGACAAGTCGGAACCACAAGTGGGATAACAATTGGCGAAAAAGCAGTTATTCTTGGACAGACTGGAGTTACAAAATCTGTGGAAGGTGGGAAAAGTTATTTTGGAACGCCTGTAGAAGAATCAAGAGAAAAATTGAAACAACTAGCTAATATTAAAAAGATACCAGATATTTTGAGTAAATTGAAATAAATTAGGTAACGAAACAATTACAAAAGTGTATTTTTGCACAAAAATTAAAAAAAACTATATAAAATTTATATCATGAGTGTTTTAGTGAATAAAGATTCCAAAATCATTGTACAAGGATTTACAGGTAGCGAAGGTACTTTTCATGCTTCTCAAATGATTGAATATGGAACAAACGTTGTTGGTGGTGTTACTCCAGGAAAAGGAGGAACAACCCATTTAGATCGTCCTGTTTTCAATACCGTAAAAGATGCTGTTGAACAAGCAGGTGCAGATACAACTATCATTTTTGTTCCACCAGCTTTTGCTGCCGATGCTATTATGGAAGCTGCTGATGCCGGTATCAAAGTAATTATCACAATCACTGAAGGAATTCCTGTTGCGGATATGATAAAAGCAAATAATTATATCAAAAACAGAAACTGTAGATTAATAGGTCCAAACTGCCCAGGTGTGATAACTCCAGGGGAAGCCAAAGTAGGTATTATGCCAGGTTTCGTTTTCAAAAAAGGCACAGTGGGAATTGTTTCAAAATCTGGAACTTTAACCTATGAAGCTGCTGACCAAGTGGTAAAACAAGGATTAGGAATCACCACTGCAATAGGAATTGGTGGAGATCCTATTATTGGAACCACAACAAAAGAGGCAGTAGAATTACTGATGAACGATCCTGAAACTGAATGTATTGTCATGATTGGTGAAATTGGTGGTCAGCTAGAAGCAGATGCGGCGCAATGGATCAAAGCAGATGGAAATCGTAAACCGGTTATTGGGTTCATTGCTGGAGAAACTGCTCCCAAAGGACGTACGATGGGTCACGCGGGTGCAATTGTTGGTGGTGCAGATGACACTGCTGAAGCCAAAAAACGTATTATGAGAGAATGTGGAATTCACGTGGTAGACTCTCCTGCAGAAATTGGAAAAAAAGTAAAAGAAGTTTTGGGATAGTCTGAAACTACATTTAAAATCTTATACCTCACGGTTTTCGTGGGGTATTTTTTTAATATAACAGAAAAGATACATGTATAAAGAATTAAAAAAAATCAAAGTTAAAAATCAGTTTGGTTATACTATTGATGATAGTTTAGAGGAAGTGTGTAACGCAACAGAAACAGGAAGTGGAATTTTTCTTGTATATGCAATTGAAGGGGAAGAGAAAGAATTGATTATGGTGGGTTCAACCGGAACAATCCAAAATGATGGAACTCTAAAAAGTAAAAATGGGGGTTTGTATGACAAAATCGTAAACGGTCACCAATTTGCCAAAACAGGAAGGAAATATTCTTGGCCAGCACAAATGAAACTGGAAAAAATAGAAAGGTTAGAAGTATATTGGTACGAAACTTTTAACGAAAAAAATAAAGTAATACCAACATTTATCGAAGGTCAGATTTTACAAAATTTCTTAGATGAAAATGGAAGATTGCCAAGGTGGAATGTAGCTTTTTAATAAATAAGGCGGAGTTTAATTAAATATATTTTAGATTTTTTGGCTTTTTTAGCAAGTTTCCTTCTAATTTATAGTCATTGGCACTCAATAGCTGAGAAGGGATTTACTGTTTAAAACAGCTTATAAGGATTGTATTCTATTTGTAAATAAATTTTAATTTTATTATTGGGAAGATACTGGGAAATTATTCAAATAAAAAACCCTAACTTACTGATTAACAGTGGTTAGGGTTTTAATTCTGCGGAGAAAGAGGGATT
>CAZHVE010000046.1:0-16931 GCA_964535705.1 uncultured Flavobacterium sp. | reverse complement strand
CAATGAGTCGTTCTACCTTTTTTAGAAAAGTTAAGGTAATAACTGGGACAACTGGAAAAGAGTTTATAGATTCAGTGCGTTTGAAAAAAGCAAAAGCCCTATTAACAGAATCGGATCTAAATATTTCCGAGATTGCCTACGCTGTAGGTCATTCTAATCCACAGTATTTTTCAAAGTGGTTCAAATCCCATTGCAAAATATCGCCTTCAGAATATATTTTAAATTATAAAGTGTAATAGTAAAGTCATTTGAATGGGATCATATTTCTCGAAAAACAACACCACGGATTTAATATTTTGGTTTACAAAAACCCTTTAAATTATATGATTCAAAGGGTTTTATGTTTGAAAAGTAAACAGCTTTGAAATGAGTTCATACAAAAAAAATCATTAAGCAATTAATACAAATGAGATTTCAAAATAAAAAACTTATTTTAGCTTTCGAATCTTTGTGTAAAGTAAAAACAATCTAAATTTTTAACAATAAACTACCTCGGGGCAGAGCCCTAGAGGTATTAAAAAAAACACAGATTTCACAAATTTGCACAGAAAAATGGGTGTTAATTTGTGACCAGAGCGTAGCCAATAGACGAAGTAAATCTTTGTCAAAAGATCGAAGCAGAGCTTCGAGGAATTAAACCTAAGAGATTAAAATTTGTTATTTCATGTTACTAGGCAAAAAAAATATAAAATGAAAATAATAGCAGTCATACCCGCACGCTACGCTTCCACACGATTTCCAGCTAAATTAATGCAGGATTTGGGAGGAAAAACCGTGATTTTAAGAACCTATGAAGCAGCGCTACAATCTCGTCTTTTTGACGATGTTTTTGTAGTTACTGATTCGGATTTGATTTATGATGAAATTGTGTCCAACGGAGGCAAAGCCATAATGAGCATCAAGGAACACGAATCAGGAAGTGATAGAATTGCCGAAGCTGTCGAAAATATGGATGTGGATATTGTGGTGAATGTTCAAGGAGACGAACCATTCATTAATACAGTAGCTTTAGAAAAACTGGTTGAAGTATATAAAAACGACACCGAAAAGAAAGTGGATTTAGCTACCCTAATGTTTGAAATTACCGATGAATCCGAAATCAACAATCCCAATAATGTGAAAGTGGTGGTAGACCAAAACGGTTTTGCAATGTACTTTTCCCGTTCTGTGATTCCATATCCAAGAGAGAAAAATGTAGGTGTTCGTTATATGCAGCACATCGGAATTTATGCTTATAGAAAACAAGCGCTTTTGGATTTCTACAGTTTGCCGATAATGTCATTGGAAACCTCTGAAAAACTAGAACAATTGCGCTACTTAGAATTTGGAAAACGAATCAAAATGGTCGAAACTACAGATAAAAGTATTGGAATAGACACACCCGAAGACCTAGAAAAGGCAAGAAAGATGTTGTAATCAGGATTCGTTTTCAAGGTCAAAATAGCCTTTGACTTTTATTTTGGTGGAGAAAAAATTCAGAAATAATACCACAAAAATTAAGAATAACAAGGATTGTATACTTACCAATACTTTTCCAATAGTAGTTATAGGGTAATAATCGCCATATCCTATTGAAGAGGACGTGACTATGCTAAAGTAGATAGCGTCAAACCAAGTGCCGAATGGCTTGTTTAAATAATTATCACAAGAATATAAAACCCCAAAAGCAAATATAATCTCCATGTAATTGAGGAAAAGCAAAAGCATCGATCTTTTATAGGAACGTGGTTTTGAAAACATATCGGAAGCGAAGATAAGTGTAGGAATGTATAAAACGGTTTCGACTAGAACATAAAGCATAATTCCAATAATAAAATTATTGTGTTGCCATTGATAAATTAAAATCAACAAAGGAAAAGTGACTTTAAGCAGAACATAAAAATCCAAAGCCAAATCACGATATTCATATCCTTTCAGATTTACAAGATATTTGATATAAACTCCAGGGAACACCAATTGGGAAGAGGAAAGAAATAACCGAACAATTTTCTCGATTCCGTTGTCATCTTGATTGTCGTTATTCCAAATCGCCTTAATGTTTTTGATGGATTTTTGTACAGGATTGCAATCCGGTTTTGCAATCTTGGAGACGTTCCCTAATAGCAGTTTTTTTAGAATGGCTTTCATAAAATAGCGAATGAAATATGCACTCTAATTTACGAAATAAATACTTTGCTTTTGTGAAAAGCAATAGTTTTATAATTTGACTTCTACCAGTGAGTTTTGGTTTATTTTTATCTTAATTTTTTTTTATGGTATTAGTCTATTAATACTAAATTTACAGAAAATTGATTCCTAATGAAAAAAAGTATTTATAAGTTTATTTTCTTTCGGCTTATGGGTTGGAACTTCGAGGGCTCTTTTGATACAGGAATCAAAAAATGTGTTCTTATGGTTGTTCCCCACACTAGCTGGCACGATTTCTATTTAGGAATATTTTCCAGAGGGATTATTGGTTTAGAAATGAATTTTATCGGCAAAAAAGAATTGTTTCGTTTTCCTTTTGGGTATTACTTTCGATGGATGGGAGGCGCTCCAATTGATCGAACAGGCAGTTTGAATAAAGTGGATGCTATTGCCAAGATATTTGAAAAAAAAACAGAATTTAGATTGGCTATTGCACCGGAGGGAACCAGAAAGAAAGTATTTGAATTAAAAACGGGATTTTATTATATCGCTTTGAAAGCTAATGTTCCTATAGTCCCTGTAGCATTTGATTTTGGGAATAAAGTGGTTCGCATAGGAAAACCATTGTTGCCATTAGGAAATATCGAAACCGACTTGCCAGTTTTGCTAAAACATTTTGAAGGGGTAATTGGCAAAATCCCTGAATATGGTTTCAATCCAGAAAAATAAAAAACAAGCACCATCAACTTTTGGTAAGTATAAACTTTCAAATTGATTGTTAACTAAAGTAAATGTAAAGATGTTTACATTTGCGAAAAAAATAGCACTCCATGAATTTAGAACAATTATTCAATCAATATAAAGAAACCTCATTGCAGGGGCGTTATATTACCTTGGATTCAATTGCCCCATTATTGAATAAATTTAACACCAATAATCAAGTAGCAATTATTGGTAATTCAATACGTAACAACCCGATTTATCGTTACCAAATAGGGAATGGAAAAATCAAAATGTTGTTTTGGTCTCAAATGCACGGAAATGAAAGTACCACAACAAAAGCACTTTTTGATCTTTTTAATTTACTAAATAGTGATTCTGAATTAGCCCGCAACCTACTCGGTGCATTTACTTTTTGTTTCATTCCGATGTTAAATCCAGACGGAGCCCAACTTTATACTCGAGAAAATGCCAATAAAGTGGATTTGAATCGGGATTCCCAAAACCTGTCGCAACCAGAAAGTAAAATTTTACGGGAGGTCTTTGAGAATTTCAAACCGGATTATTGTTATAATCTGCATGATCAACGCACCATTTTTGGGGTTGGAAGCACGGGTAAACCGGCAACTTTATCATTTTTGGCGCCAGCCTACAACGAAGCCTGTGAAATAAATGAATCCCGACTAAAAGCGATTAATCTGATTGCTGGGATAAATTCGGTTTTACAGCAATATATTCCAGGTCAAGTAGGCCGTTTTGACGATTCTTTTAATATAAATTGTATAGGAGATACATTGCAATCGTTGGGAGTACCTACCGTTTTATTTGAGGCTGGGCATTTTGCAAATGATAATCATAGAGAAGAGGCTAGGAAATATGTTTTTATAGCTTTGCTTTCGAGTTTGCAAATAGTAACCGAAAACGATATAGTAATTAATAAAATCGACAATTATCTGATTATTCCTCAAAATAAAGTTGTTTTTTATGATTTTATATATAAAAATGTCAAAATAAATTATGATGGTATTGAAATAATCACGAATTTTGCAGCTCAATACAAAGAGGAGTTAATTGGAAATAAAATTTGTTTTAATGCTTATATTGTTAAAATAGGTGAATTAGATGATTATTTCGGACATATAGAATATGATGGATGTGGAGGTTTATATCACGATCAATATGGTGATTCCCCAAAATTGAACAAAAAAGCTGATTTTTATTTAGATAATGATTTGAAGTTTGTTAATGGTTTGATGATTTCATAAAATATTACCAGCCTTTTTTAAAATTTTTGCAATTGCAACTAATAAAATTAATTTAAGAATTATGAGTAAGTTTCGTTTAGATGAAGTAGATCACCAAATATTGGATATGTTGATTGACAATACCAGAATTCCGTTTACAGATATTGCTAAGAAATTATTGATTTCTGCTGGAACGGTTCACGTTAGGGTAAAAAAGATGGAAGATGCGGGAATTATAATGGGGTCATCATTGGTTCTGGATTATGATAAACTAGACTATTCCTTTATAGCTTACGTTGGGGTCTTTTTGAATAATACATCGCAAACCAAATTTGTTTTGCAGCGAATCAACGAGATACCTTTCGTAACAGTCGCTTCAGTAACAACAGGAAAATTCAATATTTTTTGTAAGATTAGAGCAAAAGACACTAAACACGCCAAGGATGTAATATTTATGATCGATGATATCGAAGGAGTTTACAGAACAGAAACCATGATTTCATTGGAAGAAAGCATAAATGATAAAAAGCGTTTGATGCATACTATTTTTAAGAATATGTAATTCACTTGAAAGCTGTTAATAAATACAACCTCCAGTGAATGCTTGAGGTTTTTTTTTTGATTAACTATTACCAACGATAACTAATTTAGCCCTTATGTATACGCTTCCGAAAATAGACCGTTTCAATCAAGAAGTTCTTTCTAAATATCATATTTACAATAGTGTTTTTATTACATTACCATTTGATTCTATAGACAATACGGGAGTTTTACTGCCGTTATTTACAGATGTTTGCGATACTGGTTTCAAAAAGCAGGAAACACCGAAAGAAATTGTGAATTTCTTTGATAAAAAATATTTACATAGCGTATCAGAAAAGGAAAAAATTGATTTAATGTTTCGTTTTATTCAATATATAGAACGTCAGATTGTTCTTTTTGATGCCATTGAAGACGCTGCCTTTCCGGTTGTGAATAATATAGAAGGTATAGGTTCGTTGCGAGATATCAAAGAAAAATCGGATGTAGATAATAATAAAGAGGAATTGATTGATTGCTTGGAAAATTTTAATGTACGCACCGTATTAACTGCTCATCCTACACAATTTTATCCCGGAGCGGTTCTTGGAATTATAAATGATTTAACAGATGCTATTCGTAAAAACAATCTACTAGAAATCAAACAATTATTAGCTCAATTAGGAAAAACGCCTTTTATACAAAATGAAAAACCAAATCCTTTTGATGAAGCGGTGAGTTTAATCTGGTATCTAGAAAATGTTTTTTATGAAACCTCAGGAGAAATGGTTCATTATCTTCAAAAGAATCTTTTAAATGGGGAAGCAATTCAAAATCAATTAATCAAACTTGGATTTTGGCCCGGTGGCGATCGAGATGGAAATCCGTTTGTAACAACTGAAATTACACTAAAGGTTGCTGATCGACTTCGGACTTCAATATTGAAATGTTACTATGTCGAAATGAGAAATTTAAAAAGGAAATTGACTTTCTCCGGTGTAGATGTTTTAGTGGCTGAATTAGAATATAAATTATACCGCTCCGTTTTTTATTCAAAAGGGGAGATATACATTACTTTGGAGGAATTTAAATCTCAATTGATTAAAATAAAAAATATTATAGTTGAGCAACATCAATCTTTGTATTTAGAAGAATTAGACGCACTACTTATCAAAGTTAATTTATTCGGATTTCATTTTGCCTCCTTAGATATTCGTCAAAACAGTAAAATACACGATGCTGTATTTAAAGATGTGGTCAATTATTATTTGAATTCAGGGACTAATGTGTTTCCTGAGAATTATTTTCAATTGACAGAAAATGAGAAGTTTGATGTGTTGTCAAAAGTCAAAGGAAATCTTGATCCTAATGCTTTTGACAATGAAATTACAAAATCGACTTTAGAATCGATCCAAGCCATTAAAAAAATTCAAGTCACTAATGGAGAATCGGGTGCTGACAGGTATATTATCAGTAATAATGAAAGTGCCTTGAATGTTATGGAAACTTTTGCGCTTTTCCATTTGAATAATTGGGAGGATTTATCAGTTGATATTATTCCATTGTTCGAGTCAGTTGATGATTTACAAAATGCTCATATTATTATGGAAAAACTCTATACTAATCCGTCCTATGTAAATCATTTGAAAAATAGAAATAACAAGCAAACAATCATGCTTGGCTTCTCCGACGGAACAAAAGATGGGGGGTATTTGATGGCTAACTGGAGTATTTATAAGGCTAAAGAAGAACTAACTACGATGTCTCGAAAATACGGAATTCATGCTATTTTCTTTGATGGTCGTGGTGGACCACCTGCACGTGGTGGTGGAAAAACCCATAAATTCTATGCGTCATTGGGGCCAAAGATTGAAAATAGCGAGATTCAGGTTACTGTTCAGGGGCAAACCATAAGTTCTAATTTTGGAACTTTAGATTCTTGTCGTTACAACCTAGAAAATTTATTAAGTGCTGGAATTACGAATCAGGTTTTTAGTAAAGGTAAAAATGAATTGTCTATTGATGAATCAGCTATTTTGGATCAATTAGCAGAATTAGGTTATGAAAAATATTTGAGTTTCAAGAATCACCCTAAATTCATTCCTTATTTAGAACAAATGAGTACCTTGAAATATTATGCTAAAACCAACATTGGTAGTCGGCCTTCAAAAAGAAGCAAATCTGAAACATTAGATTTTGCAGATTTAAGAGCTATTCCATTTGTTGGGTCATGGAGCCAATTGAAACAAAATGTGCCTGGTTTTTTTGGAGTAGGGACGGCACTTAAACATTTTGAGGATACCAATCAATGGGATAAAGTTCAAGATTTATATAATCATTCATTATTTTTTAAAACTTTATTGGAAAACAGTATGATGTCTTTAGCAAAATCATTTTTTCCGTTAACGGCTTACATGAAAAAAGATCCAGAATTTGGTGATTTTTGGCAAATAATTTATGAAGAATTTTTAGAAACTAAAAGGTTACTTTTAAAAATTGCGGGCCATAAAGGATTGATGGAGAACTATCCTGACGGAAAAGCTTCTATTGATATTAGAGAGCGTATTGTGCTGCCTTTGTTGACTATACAGCAATATGCCTTGTTGCGAATAAATGAGTTAAACAAGGAATCAAACCCAGATTTGGCCCTCATAAAGACTTATGAGAAGATTGTAACACGATCCCTTTTCGGAAACACCAACGCGAGTAGAAACTCGGCATAATTCCTGTTTTATGAAATTCAAGTATTATTTTTTAAGAAAAAAAGGTACATCATCTGACAGACCTATTTGGGTACTAGTTTTAGTATCTATTATCATAGGACATCAAATGCACCATTTGAGAATAATTGAAATAGGTATTTGTAATTTTATTTAATCTATTATCTAATTCTAGCAAAATATTAGAAACTAATTCTAAAAAAAATAGCTATAAAAAAAGGAACTCTATTGAGTTCCTTTTTTTATAGCTAAGCAAAAATAAAATTATTCATCCTCATCATATTCATCTGATAAAACACTTTCATTTAAATTTTCATCGTCTTCATCTACATCTTCATCGTCTTCGATTGCCTCCTCATCGTCATCTTTAAAGTCTGGTTTGTCAAGACTGTCGCCTTCATCTAAGTCGTCATCTTCTTCTCCATCTTCCAATCTTTTCATAGGTACAACCGGCTCAATTTCCTCTTCGATTTCATCATCTTCATCATAATTTTCAATTCTATCAGCAAGTTTTGTACTTACTTTTACTAAATAAATGGTATCGTCGGTCCGCACCTCGACTGCTTCTACCAATTCATTTTGGGCGTTTCGAAACCGGATAATGTTTGAATTATCATAGCCATCAGGGAATCTATCGACCAAAAGGTTTAAAATCTCATGGGTAAGTTTCGCGTAGTCAACAATTACTCTTTTCATAAAGTCATTATTCTATAAATCTAACAAATAGGCAAAAATTAATGGAGCAACAATAGTAGCATCCGACTCAATAATAAATTTTGGGGTTTTGATATCTAATTTACCCCAAGTTATTTTTTCATTTGGAACCGCTCCAGAATAAGATCCATAACTGGTCGTCGAATCTGAAATTTGGCAAAAATAACTCCAAAAAGGAATGTCATGCATTTCCATATCTTGGTACAACATTGGCACTACACAAATTGGAAAATCTCCAGCAATTCCACCACCAATTTGAAAGAAGCCTACACCATTCCCACTGTTTTTTGGATACCAATCCGATAAGAATACCATATATTCTATACCCGACTTTATGGTTGATGCTTTGAGTTCTCCTTTTATTACATAGGAAGCAAAAATATTTCCCATAGTGCTATCTTCCCATCCGGGTACAATAATAGGTAAATTTTTCTCTGCAGCGGCATACATCCAACTGTCTTTTAAGTCGATTTCATAATATTCTTCAAGAACTCCCGAAAGCAACATTTTATACATGAATTCATGGGGAAAATAGCGTTCACCTTTGTCATCGGCATCTTTCCAAATTTTGTAAATATGTTTCTGTAAACGTCGAAATGCTTCATGTTCCGGTATACAAGTATCAGTAACACGGTTTAATCCTCTTTCTAATAATGCCCATTCATCTTGTGGTGTTAAATCACGATAGTTTGGCACTCGTTCATAGTGGGAATGTGCCACTAAATTCATGATATCCTCCTCAAGGTTTGCGCCAGTACAAGAAATGATTTGTACTTTGTCCTGACGAATTATTTCTGCAAAAATCTTTCCTATTTCTGCAGTGCTCATTGCACCGGCCATACTCACCATCATTTTTGCACCATTTGCAAGTTGTTGTTCGTATGCTTTTGCGGCATCTACTAAAGAGGCAGAATTAAAATGCAAATAGTGTTTTTCAATAAATTGACTTATTGGTCCTTTACTCATATTTTAAAATTTAATAATCTAAAAGTCGAAACATTGAAAATACATATTCAAATTTAACGAATTTTTAAATTAATTAATTGTGAAATTTATTATTATTTTCTGTTGTAGCCTAATATTTTCAATACTTGTTCAGCGGTTTGTTGTTCCGAGAATATTTCGGTTGCGATTATTCCGTTTTCATCCTTATCAATCAATATATGTTTGGGTTCCGGTATCAAGCAGTGGTGTAATCCACCATAGCCGCCTATGGTTTCTTGATATGCTCCCGTATTGAAAAAACCAATATAAAGTGGCTTTTCTTTATTGTATTTTGGCAAATAAATGGCATTCATGTTTTGTTCTGAATTGTAGTAATCGTCGCTATCACAGGTCATTCCACCAAGTAAGACCCTTTCGTATGTGTCATTCCAGCGATTGACCGCCAACATTATGAAGCGTTTGTTAATTGCCCAAGTATCGGGTAAAGTCGTGATAAAGGAGGAATCAATCATGTTCCATTTTTCCCTATCATTTTGTTGCTTTTGATACAAAATTTGGTAGATAGCCCCACCGCTTTCTCCAACGGTATAAGCCCCAAATTCAGTAAAAATATTGGGAACATCCACCTCGGCTTCGTCACAGGCAATTTTGATTTGATTGATAATTTCATCAATCATATATTGGTAATCGTATTCAAATGCCAAGGAGTTTTTTATGGGAAAACCACCGCCAATGTTTAGTCCATCAAGTGTAGGACATTCCTTTTTTAAGGCCACATATACTTTGATACATTTAACTAATTCGTTCCAATAATAAGCATTATCATTGATGCCGGTATTGATGAAAAAGTGTAACATTTTAAGTTCAAGTCTTTTGTTGTCCTGAATCTGTTTTTTGTAAAACTGTACTATGTTTTTGTAACCAATGCCAAGACGCGAAGTATAAAATTCGAATTTTGGTTCTTCCTCAGCGGCAATGCGAATCCCAATTTTGAATTTTCTTTTGATTTTATCCTGTAAAATGTCAAGTTCTTCGTAATTGTCAATTATTGGAATGGTGTTTTTATGTCCATTGTTAATCAATCGAGCAATATTTTCAATGTACTGGTCTCTTTTGAATCCATTACAAATCACATATGTACTTTTGTTAATTTTACCAGAAACCATTAAATTTTCCACGATATTAATATCAAAAGCAGAAGAAGTTTCAATATGAATATTATTCTTGAAGGCTTCATTCATAACATATTCAAAATGAGAGCTTTTGGTGCAATAGCAGTAGTAATATTTTGCCTCATATTTGTTTTTCTCCATCGATTTACGAAACCAGTTTTTGGCCTTGCTGATGTTGTTGGAAATTTGTGGCAAATAAGTGAATTTTAATGGAGTTCCATATTTCTCCACTAGCTTCATCAAGTCAATATTATGAAACTGAAGATTGTCTTTGTTTAAAGTGAATTCTTCTTGAGGAAAATAATAGGTTTGATTTATTAAATCAAAATATTTTGTATTCATTTATTTTTCAGTGTTTTAGAATGTTAGCAATGTAAATTAAAACAAACTAAAATTCAAACCCTAATATTTGCGTAAATAATTTGAAGCTTCTTATCGTCAGCTTTCAAATATTGAAATAAATTAAAACTAAATGTCTCTTTAGTACTAAAAAAAAGTTTCGTTTTCCTTAGGAAGGAGTTATTGATCTCGTTTTTAATGGAAGTATAATTACTCTGGTTTTGATTTTTTTTCATTGTGGCAAATGTAAAAAATATTATAGATGTAAAACAACGCTTTTTTTGAAAATAAATTTAAGATTTATAATCTTGAAAAGCTTTTATAATTAATTCATTTTCAACTGATTGATTTATTTTTATTTTCCCGATACCTTCAATCAATGCAAACTGAATGTTTCCATACTCATTTTTTTTATCATGAATCAGTAATTTCATTATTGATTCGATGTCATTTTCCTCAAAAACTACATCATTATATATCGCCTTTATACCAGTCTTTATTTGAAGATATTCCGACTCATTTATCAAATTTTTATGCAAAGAAATATAACTTTCCAAAATCATTCCAATTGCAATGGCCTCTCCGTGTAATAAGGTTTTCTTATTTTCGTTTTCAAGAAAAAAACTTTCAATAGCGTGTCCAAGCGTATGGCCAAAGTTTAATGCTTTTCGAATATTATTTTCGGTAGGATCCTGGACTACAATTTCATTCTTTATTTCAACAGAACGGTAAATCAATTCGTCAAAATCAGCAAAATCAATGGCTTTCAAATCCAAGAATTTCTCCCAATACTCCTTGTCATAAATCAGTCCGTGTTTCAGCATTTCTGCAAGACCGGAGCGCATCTCGTTTTGCGGAAGTGTTGCTAGATATTGAGTGTCAATAAGTACCAATTTTGGCACATTGATGACCCCTATTTGGTTTTTTAAATTGCCCAAATCAACTCCCGTTTTTCCACCCACCGAAGCGTCTACCATAGATAGTAATGTAGTGGGAATATGAATAAAGTCAACTCCTCTTTTAAATGTTGAAGCTACAAATCCACCTAGGTCAGTGACAACGCCACCACCA
Source organism: uncultured Flavobacterium sp. (assembly GCA_964535705.1). Lineage (GTDB taxonomy): Bacteria > Bacteroidota > Bacteroidia > Flavobacteriales > Flavobacteriaceae > Flavobacterium. The sequence continues at coordinate 5,360 of CAZHVE010000046.1, read as the reverse complement.
AGATTTAAAACGAGGCTTTTTCTATCGGCACCAAGTTCTGTCAATACATTCCAGATTCTGACGCAAGTCTCAATGTTTTTATGGTGTTCTCCGGCTTCAAATTCAATTATTTCAATTGTGAGTTCAGTTTCTAAATAGGGTAAAAATTTTGGCAAACAAAATTCATTGGTATAAGTATCTACCAATATAAACAAATTGGAATATTTATTTTCCTTTAAATGCGAGTTAAGTGCTTTATATCCGTTTTCGTTGAAATGAATAGGGTAATTGTTGGCTTTTATATTTTGCATTTGGATTGATTATTTGAACGGCAAAATAAGGTAATTTTTGCCAAATAAAATTCAAAGTCTCTTTATATTTGTATATCAAACCAAAAAAATATGGAAAATTTATTTGATAATACTCAAATTGCCTTTTCTATAAAAAGCGATATCGAACTCGATAGGGCTTATTTTCTTTTTAAAATGATAGCCAATGAACCGCTAGTTCGAATAGGAACTGCGGTTACCAATTTTGCATTAAAGGCAAATCTTCCTGTTGAAGGTCTGATTCGAGCCACAGTTTTTGACCATTTTTGCGGTGGTGTAAATGAGGATGAATGTATTCCAGTTGTAGATAAAATGTTTGCTAAAGGAGTTTTCTCTGTTTTGGATTATTCGGTAGAAGGCAAAGAGCAGCAAGAGCAGTTTGATGCTGTAATGGAAAAAACGTTAAATCTCATTTTTTTTGCCAAAGAAAAAAAAGCCATTCCGTTCTCGGTTTTTAAACCAACAGGATTTGGACGTTTGCAATTGTACCAAGATGTCAGTGAAGGAAAAATACTAAGTGATAGCGAAACAAAAGAATGGGATAGGGTAGTGGCGCGTTTTGATAAGGTATGTAAGGCATCCTATGATAATAATGTTGCTTTATTAATTGATGCCGAAGAAAGTTGGATTCAGCGTGCTGTGGACGATTTAGTTGCTGATATGATGCGAAAATATAATAAATCAAAGCCTATAGTTTTCAATACTTTGCAAATGTATCGTTGGGATCGATTGGATTATTTAAAAAAACTCCACAAACAAGCAAAAAAAGAGCAATTCTACATCGGAATAAAGCTGGTTCGTGGGGCTTACATAGAAAAGGAAATGGAGCGAGCAGAAGAAAAAGGGTATTCATCGCCAATTTGCTCCTCCAAAGAAGCCACAGATGAGAATTATAATTCAGCCATAAGATATATGGTTGAAAATATTGATTTTATGTCTGTTTTTGCAGGAACTCATAATGAATCCAGCACTTATTTTTTAATGAATTTGATGCAAGAAAAGGGAGTAAAAAACAATGATTCTAGAATTTGGTTTGGTCAATTGTACGGAATGAGCGATAATATCAGTTTTAATATAGCTACCAATGGTTATAATACGGCCAAGTATTTGCCTTTTGGCCCCGTAAAAGAGGTGATGCCCTATTTGATTCGTCGCGCTGAGGAAAATACGTCGGTAGCAGGACAAATAAATCGTGAATTATCAATGATAAAATCGGAGCGCAATAGAAGAAAAGGGAAGAAGTTTACTAGTGATTAGTTTAAATCCTAAGTTTTTCAAAATGTCTAGTTTTTATTGGTACTATTTTTAGGAATGACTAAACTGTAAATTACTTAAGTTTTTATAAATTCCATTTTCCAAAGCAATCAATTCCTGGTGTGTTCCTTGTTCGGTAATCACCCCTTTGTCCAGTACCAAAATTTGATCGGCACTACGAATTGTCGAAAGACGGTGCGCAATAATAATGCTCGTTCTACCTTGCATCAAAATTTCCAAAGCTTCTTGAACTAATTTTTCACTTTCACTATCCAATGATGATGTAGCTTCGTCCAATATCAAAATACTAGGGTTTTTAAGCAGAGCTCGTGCGATGGCTATACGTTGTCTTTGTCCACCAGACAATTTAATTCCTCTTTCGCCAACAATAGTCTCCATTTTTTCAGGAAAGCTTTCAATAAAATTTAGTGCATTGGCCTGTTTTGCTGCTAAAACAATCTCTTCTTCGGTGGCATTAGGCTTTCCGTAAGCAATGTTTTCTCTGATAGTACCACCAAATAAAATCACGTCTTGAGGCACAATACTCATATTGCCACGAAGTTTTTCCAAATCATAATCGTAAAGATTTATTCCATCGACCAATATCTCACCACTTTCGATATCGTAAAATCGCAACAATAAGGAAGCTATAGTTGATTTCCCAACACCGCTTGGGCCAACGATTGCTATTTTTTGACCAAAGTTGGCTGTAAAATTGACCTTTTTCAACACTTTAATTTCTTTTCTCGAAGGATAACTGAAGGCGACATTTTTGAAAGTAACATTGCCTTTAATTTTTCGATTTGTAGATAAATTTTCTACTGAACTAATTTTCTCTGGAGTTTCTTCCAGTAATTCAAAAACGCGTTCCGTGGCTCCAATGGCTTTTTGCATTTGAGCGTACAATTCCGCAATGCCACCGGAGGAGGCACCCACATAACTCGAGTAAAGTATAAAGGTAAACAATTCGCCAACGGTAATTTCCCCTTGAATACTCAAATGAACGCCGTACCAAACCACTGCGACGATAGTTCCAAATAAGCAAATGATTATAAAGGAAGCAAAAAAGCCTCTAAATTGTCCGCCTTTAATGGCAATTTTTACCAGATCTGCTATTTTTTGTTTGTATCGAGAAATTTCATACCATTCATTAGCAAATGCTTTTACAATACTAATTCCCTGCATCGTTTCTTCAACAACAACCTGACTTTCGGCAACTTGATCTTGTACTTTTTTAGAATATTTTCGGATAAAACGACCAAATATTACTGCAGCAACCCCAACTAATGGCACTACAGAAACCATCATAATCGTCAATTTGATATTGATACTGGCCAGCATAATGAAGCTACCAATGATTAAAATGAATTGGCGTAAAAATTCTGCAATTGTAGTGGTGAGTGTATCTTGGATTTGGCCAATATCGTTACTTATTCGGCTATTGAGTTCCCCAACTCTTTTTTGCGAGAAAAAGGACATAGGTAATTTGATCAGATTCGTATAAAGCGCAATGCGAACATTGGCCAAAGTATTTTCGGTAAAATTCACAAAAAGAGAAAGCCTAAAAAACGAAAAAACAGATTGTAATACTAAAACTAACCCTAATCCTAGGGCAATTTGGTTTGCCAAAGCACTGTCTTTTTTATTAACACAATCCACTAACATTCCCATAAATTTGGGAAAAGCAAGTGCAGTTGCGCTGGTTAGTAATAAAAACAGAAGACCAACATAAAATTTCCATTTATTAGGACCAGAGTATTTAAAAATAATTTTTGCTTTGTTAAGCGAAGACGCAGTGATTTTTGATTTTGGCAAATCATTTTCTTTAAAACGACCCATTAATTTATGTTTTGACGCAAATGTAAGATTAACAACATAGCGAGCCAAAATAATACCTTATTTTGTTTGCTAGATAAAGTGTTAAGCCAAAGTATTAACGATTGTTGAAGTATTTTTTTTAAATTTTATTTTATTTCTCTTGTAATTGTTAGTTCTAATTGTATATTTGCAGTCCTAATAAGGGCGATTAGCTCAGCTGGTTCAGAGCACCTCGTTTACACCGAGGGGGTCGGGGGTTCGAACCCCTCATCGCCCACCATCCCGGACAAATTCAATTTTTTTGAATTTGTCCTTTTTTTTGTCCTCTGCGAAAGGCTGTTAATACTAGATATTTTCAAAAATAATGGGTTCAAATCTGCGGTTCGAACTTTTTTATTTTCAAATTGGAATTTTTTCGGAAATATCGAACCAATTATTCTACGTTTGCCCTCTATATCTGATTCATTATATTGATATTCAATAGATTCGAGCTTTAATAAAGCACTTTGGTAGATTTCAATAACTCTCTTTTTATCTTTCAACTCGATTTCATTTGATTTTAATTCTTGATGAATTGTTTCGTACCTTTCTTTTGCGATTTTGTACTCAGATTTCTCTATATTACCTTCAATGTATAAATCTTGTAACCTCACCAATTTATCTTCTATATTCTTTACTTTTTCATAATGTTTGGGACCTAGTTCTGATTTTCCATTTTGCTTCAATAATTCGTCTTTTATCATTTCAACAAATAGTTTCTGAGCGGGTTTCTCCAATGCGATTGATTGAAGAAAATCAGTAAACCAAAGATTTACATCTTCAAGTCGGTATCTTTCATTACAAGGACTAATACAGTGATAATAGGTATAGTGTTTAGACCTTCCTTTTGATGAACTTGCTGTCAAAGGAGTAGTACACACTGGGCAAGTTAAAAATCCTTTTAGTGGAAATTTTTCATTTATTTTTTTATGGGCAGTATGGTACTTTTTATGTCTGTTATTCAATACGTCCTGCACTTTTATAAAAAGTTGTTTAGCAATTATTGGTTCGTGTATCCCATCGACTACCGTTTCTTCTTCGTCTTTGTAGCCTTTTATAAAAACACCTCCGTAATACAAATGGTTTCTAAAAATAGATGCAATTGCAGTCATGCTACTTTTAAAACCTTTCGCTTTTAATTTTTTGAACACTTCTTTTTGGTTGTAAATTCCTGTTGCCATTAACTCAAATCCTTCTTGAATGTATTTTGCATCGTCATTTGGAACCAATAGTGGCTTTTTACTTGAATCATTTCCATTTGAATATCCTTTTGGCGCATTTCCAACATATCTTCCTTCTTTGAATGCTCTTCTCATCCCAGAAATAACATTCAAAGAACGACGTTGGTTTTCTACCTCGGGAATGGATAGATAGACAGCCAACATTAATCCTTGTTCAGGAACGGTTAAGTCTAAAGGTTGTTCAATAGCATTGACTTGAATGGAAAGCTGATTAAAAACCCCAATCATCTGATAGGATTCAGCCGTGTTCCTTGAGAATCTATCCCATTTGATAAATATCATTTGGTGGATGTCCTTTTTGTTTTTCTTGCAATACTCCAATAACTTCTTAAATTCTGGTCGCTTGAAAGTTTTAGCTGAAAAATCTTCTCTAAAAATGTGTAAAACATTAAGATTATTGTTTTGACAATAAGTCAATAATTTTTGTTCTTGGTCACGAAGAGAATAGCCTCTTCCGGCCTGTTCATCGGTAGATACTCTAACGTACAGAATTACATTTTTCATTTTTTATTGACTTTAAAAGGTTATTAACCCAAACATCAGTAAACACTTCCAGTATTTTTATTATTTCGATTATTTCTTGGTCTGTGTACTTTTTTAACTCGTTTTCGTTTAAAATTTGTTTTGCTTTTTCAAATTCCATGATTACCTGTATGAGCCAAAAGAAGTAGGATGTACTTGTTTGTGCTTTTAGGTGGTT
>CAZHVE010000045.1:0-17132 GCA_964535705.1 uncultured Flavobacterium sp. | reverse complement strand
TTTAAATATTTACTATTTTATCAACCATATATTTATTTTATTATTTATTTTTAATTAAAATGATATTTCTTTAATAAAAATTACAAAAATATCATAAAATTTAATATTTTCCATTTTTATAAATTATATCTTACAATATTATATCTATTATTAGATTTTAAAATTTGAAAATATTTCAAATTGTTTGAAATCTAATCTTCTAGAACCTAACTATTACTATAAATAGGAAAAGCTTTTTTCAAAAGAAATCTTTGCGGGGTATAACTCGGGCATGGTGCTGTTTGGAAAATTAAATTGCCTAAGACTGGAATTGATAATGATGTTAAACTTCTTTTTTAACGTTTTGAGATATAATTTGAGATGGGGATTGGTTTTAATTTAAGGGCACTGGAGGATTTATATTTTTGGACTATAAAAAAATATTTTATAGTATTGAAATGCCTCCAAAAAGTTAGATGCTATTTGGGGGCAGTTCGATGCAAAAAGTTTTTATTTAATTGTAGTTTTTACTGCTGCTGCTGTTGGTGGAGTTGCTCAATATAGTCTAATTGCACTTGTTCTTCCACGGTCACTTCCTGAAGTTGCACATCATTAATTTCCTCAAATTGTCTACCGTCTTCATAGCCAATGGACACACACACCGAAAGTGTTTGTCTCGCAAACCCTTTGAAAGTTCCTTTTACAGGAGTACAATCGCAGAAGTTTCTGCCTACCGAAAGTTTAACATGATTGTCCATGGTCCAGATATTGTTTGTGGGGTCTAATCCCAGCCAACCTTGAGTAGGCGTATAAATTTCTACCCAAGCATGTGTGGCACCCTCACCTCTAAGCCCACTTTCATTCGGACAAATATACCCACTTACATATCTCGAGGGGATACCAGCGGTGCGCAATAGTTGCAGTAATATGTGTGCAAAATCTTGGCAAACCCCCTTTCTGATTTCTAAAATTTCGTCAACGGTGGTTTCTATATTGGTGATTCCTTTGGTGTAGGTGAAGTTTTTAAATATATAATCATTGCATTCTTGCGCAATGGCAATAATGGATTTTTCAGATTGGTTTATTTTTTTTAAAATAAGGTCTATTTCATTTTGCTTAAGGATGGTTTCGGGATAGCTAAGACGCTGTAATAAAATGCTATTTGCCTTTTGGCTGGCTAAATCCTGTACCGTGGTGGAATCTATTTCGGGTATTTTTAGCGAATGATTCACGCGCACTAGCATTCGGGATTCGATTGTAATCTCTTCATGGGCTTCTAAATTATTGAAATTTCCCACCCGGTTGCCATAATAATCCCTTGAAATTTCCACAACAGGATTGTGGGTAATCAGGAGCTGGTGTTGCATCACATCTTGATTGTCAAAATGATGTGGAAACAAACGTATTTCGTTGATGCTTTCCTTAATGGGCCAGTTGTATTGGTATTTTGTAATATGAACTATTTTGAAAACCGCCATTTTTTATTAAGTATAAGAGAAGAATAATTTTGAAAAATCGGTAGAAAACTGAATCAATTGTGTTTTAGTATCATTGAGCACGTCTTCTAGTTGTTTGTTCGTCAGGTTGTGGTAATCTGTAAATTCAACGGAACTTTTGAGTCTTCCAAATTGATTGTGTAAGGTTCTGGCTTCACTTAAATTATTGTCTTTAAAAAGACTGTTTAAATACACTTCAATCAAACTTAAGGTATAGATTACAGAATGGGCAAAATCAGGGTTAAAAATCACCTGTTGCACTACCTTTCGGTTGTGTGGGATATTGCTATAACTTTTAAGATACAATTCATAACCCGAAAGTGACAGCAATAACCGTCTCCAATACAGTAAATCCTCAGTCCCTTCGAGATTATAATGAATAGGGGCAAAGTAGGCTTGCGTCAATGAAATCGTCTGTAGGCATCTTTCGATATGCTTGCCAATACTTGAAAAGCACCAGCCTAATCCTCTTGGCATGGTAACCTGAAGTATTCCATTGTAGAGCAAAAAATCCTTGTTCAGTTTGGTCACAATATTTAATGCCTCGGAGGTTTCCAGTTTTTTGGGTAAATCAGGAGCATTCATAAAGTGATACAAAGAGTTGATGTGCTCCCAAAGTTCTTTGGTGATTTTATCTTGTGAACCCCTAGCATTTTCTCGTGCTTTAATCACTAGGTTTTTTACGGAGTTGTGATTTTGATTGTCACAAACCAAGTATTTTAGGACAAAGTTGGTGTCAAATTGAGCTTCGCTGATTTGCTTTTTAGATAAATTGGTATAATAATCCAACAAAGGTTTGTATCCTTGAGAATCATCGAGTTCTTTGTCAAAAGACAAGATGTAAAAAGTGTTGAGGGTAAGCAACATTCCATCTGTCCTTTCCATGTATCGGTTGAGCCAGAACATTCCGTCTGCCACTCGGCTGAGCATATTTACTTTCATTTTTCACTTATTTTTATTCGTATGAATGTCGACTTTTCCTGAACAAACCTTACTCTAAAAAGGGCAATCGTATCAATTTTTTAAAATTCATGTCTTGTGATAGCCACTTATACCGATTTTTCAAATTAATTTCCGCCCAGTAGTCTAAAAATTCTTTCTTCATAAAAATTCTGATATTTTAATTAAATCGTCTCCAAAAGAGCACTTTGTATTAATTTAGTTTCTTTATTTTACAATCCAAGTATCTTTACTTCCTCCACCTTGCGAGGAATTAACTACTAGCGAACCTTCCTTAAGTGCCACCCTGGTAAGCCCGCCGGGAACTATTTGCACGCCGTTGGGCCCACACAAAGCATAAGGTCTTAAATCCACGTGACGCAATTTTAACTCGCCATCAATCAAACAAGGCACGGTGCTAAGTTGGATAATGGGTTGTGCAATAAAATTTCGTGGATTCTCAAGAATGGCAATTTTGGCATTTTCCAATTCTTGTTCCGTAGCCTTGTTTCCCATAATCATTCCGTAGCCACCACTTTGATTGGTTTCCTTAATGACCATGTTTCCCATATCGGCAAATACCAGTTCGCGTTCCTCTTTATTTCCCATTTGGTAGGTGGGTACATTTTTAAGTATGGGCTCCTCGTTGAGGTAATATTTTATCATATCAGGCACATAGGCATAGACCGCTTTGTCATCGGCGACGCCATTTCCCACGGCATTTACTAATGCCACATTTCCCATTTTGTAGGCACTTATCAGTCCGGGCACCCCTAGGGCGCTGTCTGGTTTAAAGACCAAAGGGTCGAGGTATTCGTCATCCAAACGTCTGTAAATTACATCCACCTGATGAAGACCCGAAGTGGTTTTCATGTACACCTTGCAGTTGTTAACGACTAAATCTCGTCCTTCCACTAATGGAATTCCCATTTGTCTAGCCAAGAATGTATGTTCATAATAAGCAGAATTGTAAATCCCTGGAGTGAGCAACACAACATTCGGGTTAGATATTTTTCTTGGGGACATGGAAATCAGTATGTTGTGAAAAATCATAGGATAATTTGCCACCATACTCACATCATTCGAAGTAAACATTTCCGGAAAAATCCTTTTCGTGATTTCGCGGTTTTCCAGCATATAACTTACGCCACTCGGACACCTCAGATTGTCTTCTAATACATAAAACTCTCCTTTTGCACCCCGAATTAAATCTATTCCCGCAATGTGAATGTGGATGTTGTGAGGCACTTTTATTCCATGTACCTCTTGAATGTAATGTGGGCAAGAAGCTATCAATGCTGATGGGATAATACCTTCTTTTATGATAAGTTGTTCGTTGTAAATGTCTTCCAAGAACAAGTTGAGTGCCTTTAACCTTTGGGCTATTCCTGTTTCTACCTCGTCCCAATCCTTTTGGGTGATTATTCTTGGGATGATGTCAAACGGAAATATTCTTTCGATGCCTTGGTTGTCGTCACTGTATACAGTAAAAGTGATTCCCTGATTCATGAAAAAATCGGCAGCTTGTCTTTGTTTTTGATTTAGATTTTCGGTATTAAGGCTTTGTAAGGTTTGTAAAACTTTGCGGTAAGAATTCCGCACCCCTTTATTGGAAAACATCTCATCCCAGCCATTAGGGTTCAATTTAGGCATCAACTTCATCATGTCATTCGGTATTAAATAGTCAAGATTTCAAATTTTTTATTGAAAAATAAACTTGTTTTACACAAATCTATTGTTTTATTTTTATCGAAAATCTATTTTTACTGATTATTTAGCAACAAATGCCATTTTGATTATTTTGACAATTAATTTTGACGATTTTGTGATTTCACTGCTCTTGTTTTCTTAATTCCACAATCGGAAAAACAACAAAAAACAGAAAAACCCCTATTACATAAGGTGGTGATGGTTATATAATTATGGGGACCAGCCGTCATTATTATTTTAAGATTAATTGGAAGAAAATTGTAACACGGAGACTCTCCGGCTTTTTCTTTTCGAATTCTAAACCATCATTTATTAAAAGTGGATTGCATCGCCTTCAGCATTCTATCGGTTGACCAAGTTCCTGCAACAATTATCCTCCGAATGGTATATTGGGGAGCTATGGAGTCCCTTTTGTTGGATAGGATAAAGGCGAGTTGGTAATTCTTGTTTTTCAACTGGGTGATGGCGGCAGGATTCCAAATGCCGGAAGGATAGGCAAAAAAGTCTACAGCTTTGGCGGTAATGTCTTCTAACTGCTTTTTGGGTTTTGTAAGCTGAATTGTCCAATCTGTTCCTATGTATTTCGTCACCAGATGATGATCCCAAGTATGTGCTCCAATGGTATGTCCGTTGTCCGATAAGTTTTTAATTTGAACTTTAGTCAGGTATCCCGGGCGGTTTATGGAAACCGTCATAATAAAAAAAACACCTTTGAAGCCATATTTTTTCATTTCGGGAGCGGCCAATCGGTATTGTTCTTCTCGGGTGTCATCAAAAGTGAGGAGAATCGGTTTGGAAGGCAAGGGGCCGTCGTGTATCAAATACTCATACAATTGGTAGGGGGAAATGCTATGAAATCCAGCATCGGACAAGGTTTTCATTTGTTGGGCAAAGTTGACGGGAGTCACAGAATAGGTTCTCATGTTTTCTCCGTCACCGGGAAGAATATTCCGAATTCGATGGTAGCACAGAATGGGCACTTCTGGTTTTCGAAGAATTTGTGCTGCGGTGGCTTTTGTATTTTTTTGAGTTCCTTTTTTGGCTTGACCATTTGCCAAGGTAAAAAAACCAATCAAAAAAAGGAACAGGATATTTTTCATAACTCAAAAGGGATTTCAACAAATTACTGATATTGGATATAAATGGGCTTGGGCGTAAACCGAAGTAATTCCGCTGGGGTATATAGTCCGTTGGGATTCGACCGAGTGTCATTTTTATAAAATAACTTAAAGCCGGTAAACTGAACGGGTTCCCTATAAATGTAATCGAGATAGGTGGATTTCTTTAATATTTTGCTGCCAAAACCATCCATGTTGATTACAACTTGTACTTCGGGTACTAGTTTAATGTTTTTATAATCAGTCACCATTCTTTGGGTAAACCGATGCACCACCAGCACTTTGGGCGGCAGTTTGTTTTGTCGCACTACTTTGACCAAGATAGCTATGGCATCATTAATATCAGCAGCGGTGAAATACCCTATTTTTGTGCCAGGGGTTTCCCCATTTTTCATTGAAAATTCTGGGTCGATGCCTAAATGAACGTTAGGGAATTTGAGGTATTTTTCTAGCATAGACACTTCCTCTCTCACCGAACTGTGCCCCACCTGAAGATCCAGAAACACCAGCGCATGGATGGGTTTTGCCCAATCCACAATAATATCAATCTGTTGAAACGGCATTCTTAGGCGGTGTTTGTTTGTCTTGCCTGGTGAATTTTGGGCCGTTACAGCAATGTAGTGCAAGGCGGGAATCGTTTTTATGGAAGGATCGGCGGCTTGCCATCGTGCGACTTCATAATGCAGTTTTTTAAGCATCGCCTCTTTGGGTAATTCTCCTAAAATACCCATTCTCTTGGAATATAAATTTCCGTAAAACGCAATGATTCTGTTATAAGGCAAGAGGGCTCCCGCTAGTGGATAAGGCGCTTTTTTTACAGGCCATCGCCCTCGTCTGTCATTGTTGCTCAAGGAGAACATCCTTTTGTTATAGTCGGCGGTATCGATAGAGGGATCAACCTTTTCTGGAATAAATAGGGATTTTATGTCTTCCTTTTTTTCGTGGTTGAGGGACACGCCAGCGGCCTTTCCCCGATTACAACTGCTGGAATGAAATAGAAAGCAAAGTAGGAGTAATCGAAAGAGGAATGTATGCGTTTGCGTTTTCATAAGGCAGCACTTTTATTTACCAAATAAACTTTACTACCTAAAGGTACGATTTTTAAAAACGAATTCTAAATGTTTTGTCGAATAATAGGGCTAGGGAGTTGCTAAAAAACAAGCAATTTGTGAAGTGTTAAAACCCTCATTTTTAATAGGGAAAATCATAAGGGACCAAAAAATAATTTATTCCAATAATTTGCAAATTCCGTGTTTAGTAGCCCCGCCGAGAATCGAACTCGGATCAAAAGTTTAGGAAACTCCCATTCTATCCGTTGAACTACGGGGCTGAAACTAAAAAAAGGAAATCATTTCTCATAGCCTTTATGCTTTTGCTTCCCCTATTGGAGAAAGTTGCAAATTTGACGCAATAATTTCTTACACAATTATATTAAAATCAAGGGTGTAGGTTTTAATCTAAAAATTCTACACCAAAAAATAAAGATATTAAAAAAAACAAAATCATATAATCTCTTAAAGTATATTGTCAGGTTACCCTAACACTTCATAAAAATATCTCTTCTGCTTTTTGACATAATTTTGCTAATTAGGGTTGTTTTTTTCTGTCTTAAATTATGTGAGAGTTTTGTCTGTTTTTTGGGATGCAGCATATTAAATTAAATATTTCGATTTAAATATTATATTTGAATATAATTTAACAGCTATTTTTTATGAGCACAGATCTTAAAAAGACACTGTCACCTATCCTCTTATGGGGTCTTGGGGTAGGATATGTAATATCTGGAATGTATTTTGGTTGGAATTTAGGACTTGAAAAAGGAGGTACATTTGGAATGGCAATTGCCACTTTCATTATAGCAATTATGTATGTATGCTTTAGTTTTTCCTATTGCGAATTATCTTGTGCAATTCCAAAAGCAGGTGGTGGTTTCGATTATGCAAATAGAGCACTAGGAAAAGATCTAGGTTTTATTACAGGACTAGCCCAAGTTATTGAATTTGTATTTGCACCTCCAGCAATCGCAATTGCAATAGGGGCCTATTTAAATCTTTCATTTCCACAAATTCCTATTATACAAACTGCAATTTTTTTTTACTTATTATTTACAACACTAAATGTATTGGGTGTAAAAATAGCAGCCAGTTTTGAACTTTTTATTACCCTACTTGCTGTTGCAGAGTTATTGCTTTTTTTCGGAATAACAATCCCACATTTTTCAGCAGATAACTTCACAAAAAATGCAAGCATAAATGGTTGGACTGGGATTTTTGCCGCTATTCCTTTTGCTATTTGGTTTTTTCTTGGTATTGAAGGTCTTGCAAATGTTGCAGAAGAGACCGTAAATCCTCAAAAGGATATCACAAAAGGTTTTGGAAGTGCTATGCTAACACTAGTTATATTATGTGTTATGGTATTTGTTGCTTCAATTGGTGTAGGTGGATGGGAGGTAATTGTTTATAAATCAGATGGCAGTTTATCAGACTCACCGCTTCCATTGGCTATGGCAAAAGCGGTATCAAAAGATAGTTTAATGTACCAATTAATTATTGGGGTTGGCCTATTTGGACTTATAGCATCATTTCATGGATTAATTCTTGCCGGTGGAAGAGCCACTATGGAACTAGGAAAAATAAATTATGCACCAAAATTTTTAGGAAAAATAAACACAAAATTTTCAACCCCTACCAATGCACTAATCATAAATATGATTCTTGGAATTGCAGCTTTATATACCAATAAAACAGGAGAAATAATAACAATAGCTGTTTTTGGAGCACTTACTTTATATATTATTTCTATGATATCATTATTAAAATTGCGAAAAACGGAACCCAATTTAGAAAGACCGTTTGTTGTGCCTTTTTATCCAATTCTTCCAATAACAGCACTGATAATAGGTTTATTATCCATTATTACTATGAGTTATTTCAATCCGGTTTTGGCTTTAATGTATTTTGGGACAGTCGTTTTAGGGTACCTCTTCTTCAAAATATTTTATAAAACCAAATAACTATTGTAAAAAACCAAATTCCATTAAATTAGACTTTTAAATCAAATCAATGTACAAACACACGGTAAATAATATTGTTTTTGTTTTTGACACCCTAGCCGAATTAATGGCCAAGGCTACACCGCTGCGTTCTGGAGATTTATTAGCGGGAATTGCAGCAAAAACATATCAAGAACGTGTTGCTGCACAAATGGCTCTTGCGGAAATCCCAATTTGGGAATTTTTAAATGAACCATTGATTCCTTATGAAACGGATGAAGTCACTCGATTGATTTTTGACAGTCATGATAAGGAGGGTTTTAAAAATATCTCTCATTTAACCGTAGGTGATTTTCGTAATTATTTACTTGATAATAATATACAGAAAAACGAATTAACCAGTATACAAAAATCAATTACTCCTGAAATTGCTGCTGCTGTCTCTAAAATTATGAGCTTACAAGATTTGATACTTGTTAGTTCAAAATGTGAAGTAATCACCAAATTTAGAAGTACAGTTGGATTAAAAGGTCATTTATCAACGCGTCTTCAACCCAATCACCCGACAGATGACGTTAACGGAATACTTGCTTCAGTAGTTGACGGCCTTTTTTACGGAAGTGGCGATGCACTTATAGGTATAAATCCTGCTTTTGACAATATTACTACACAAATAAAATTATTAAAAATGCTGGACGATATGAGACAGCAATTTAAAATACCAACACAGATTTGTATTCTTAGTCACATAACAAATACGATAATGTCTATTGAAAAAGGAGCTCCAGTAGATTTAGTTTTTCAATCCATTGGTGGAACCGAACAAACAAATAAAAGTTTCGGCATTAATCTATCTATATTAAAAGAAGGGAATGAGGCTGCACAATCATTATCAAGAGGCACGATAGGTAGTAATGTAATGTATTTCGAAACAGGGCAAGGCAGTTCGCTTTCTTCTAACTCCAATCATGGAATTGACCAACAAACATTAGAAGCGCGTGCCTATGCGGTAGCGCGTGAATTCAATCCTTTTTTAGTAAATTCAGTTGTGGGCTTTATTGGCCCCGAATATTTATTTGATGGTAAACAGATTATAAGAGCAGGTCTTGAAGATCATTTTTGCGGTAAAATTATGGGGCTTCCAATGGGTTGCGATATTTGCTATACAAATCATGCTGAAGCAGACCAGGATGATATGGATACGCTATTAACGCTTTTAGGAACAGCAGGATGCAATTTTATAATGGGGATTCCTGGAGCTGATGATATTATGTTGAATTATCAAAGCACTTCCTTTCATGATGCTTTATATATTAGAAAACTTCTTGGACTTAAACCAGCGCCCGAATTTGAAGAATGGTTAATCAATAACGGGATAATGAATCATAATAATGAACTTTTACCCTTTAAAAGTCAACACAAATTATTAGCATTAATCAATAAATAATTTAATTATGGAGTTGGACAATTGGCATATTTTAAAAAAATATACGAATGCAAGAATTGCACTTGGCCGATCGGGAAATTCACTACCAACTGCTAAGGTTTTAGAGTTTCGAATGGCACATGCACTCGCAAAAGACGCTATAAACACTGAGTTAGACACATTAAATCTAGTTGAAGATGCAAAAAAAATTAGTTTCGATAGCATATTAGTTCAAAGTCAAATAAGTAACAGAATTGACTATGTTATGAATCCTAATATTGGAAGACTTCTTAATGAAACAAGCATAAAAAAACTAAAAGATTGGCCTAAAAAAAAAATTACTTTGTCTATCATTATTGCAGATGGATTATCAGCTGAAGCTGTAAATCTTCATGCTATTAAACTAATAGCACATTTAATTCCTAAATTAAAATTTAATACTATATCGCCAATTATTCTTGCAAAATATGGTAGAGTTGCTATTTCAGATGATATTGGAGAAATACTAAACTCTAGTATTGCTTTAATTTTGATTGGAGAGAGACCAGGATTAAGTTCGCCAACGAGTATGGGCGCCTATATTACTTATAATCCCAAAAAAGGAAATACAGATGAAAAAAGAAATTGTATTTCAAACATTCAAAGTGAAGGTTTGTCTTATGAATTTGCAGCCATGAAATTGGCCTATTTAATAGACGAAATGTTACATAAAAAACTATCAGGTGTAGATTTAAAAGATGATTTTTCAGATAAATACATCAGTAAATAAATTGAAAATATTTATTGCCAAATCACTGACAAATACTATTTATATAAATTTATATGTTTGTAGCATTACTTGAAATCAATAAAAAAAAAAGACCTTACATTGCTGTAAAGTCTTTTATAATGCTCCCCCTCTTGAAGAAAGTTACAAATTTAAAGCGATGATTTCAGTTATAAACGGTGCTAAAACTAAAAACAGCATCAACAACGTTTTTAATGCTGTTTAATTTGTTTATTTTTATCTAATAATCTGTATCGATTAATGTGCGTCAGTCATTCTTTTTGGAAAATAGAAAGAATAGACTAATTTTATAGAAGTTTTACGTATTTAATTTATCCGTCAATTGTCTAAAAATATTCTTTTCTTTTTTCTTTTTTTTACTGGGATTGTATGTGTTTTCAGCCAAGTTAAAAAGGACACCATTGCTATACCAGAAATCATTTTAGATGCTTCCCCAATAAAAAATTCGCTTCAAAGCACAGCTTCTTCAGTTTCAGTAATTAGTTCAGCTGCTATTAATAAAACAGACGGAATTATTCTAACTCCGGTTTTGAATACAATTCCAGGTATTTATATGCAACAAGGTAGTTTGAACACGAATAGAATTACAATTCGAGGCATTGGTGCTCGATCACAGTTCGGAACGAATAGAGTGAAGGCCTATTTTGATGGGATTCCATTGAGTTCAGGAGAAGGAGAAACAGTTATCGAAGATATAGATGTAGCATCAATAGAAAAAATCGAAATCATAAAAGGCCCTAACTCCACTAGTTTTGGATCTGGTTTGGGCGGGGTAATTCATTTATTTTCAAAAGAAACTCCTATATTGGAATCTTTTGGAAAAGCCACAACCACTTTTGGCAGTTATGGGTTAGTCCAACAGCGACTTTCCGGGGGATACAGCGATCTTAACTTGAATGTATATTCAAGCTATTCCGATTTACAAAGTGATGGCTTTAGAGCAAATAGTTCCTATAAGCGACAAGCGTTTAACCTACACGGAAAACAAAAAATTGCCGAAAATGGGAATTTGTCTTTCATCGGGATTTTTACCAGACTTAAAGCCTATATTCCGAGTTCTTTGAATGAAAAAGATTTTGTAAACAATCCAGAAAAAGCAGCGCCGACTTGGGCTGCGGCGCAAGGGTATGAGTCTTACGACAAATTCTTGATAGGTTTGGGATATGACCATCAATTTTCTAAAAACTGGTCTTTGAAATCTAGTCTTTTTTCCAATTTTAAAGAGGGTTATGAAACAAGGCCATTTGATATTTTAGCGGATAAAATAAATTCCGTGTGTCTTCGCTTCAATGTAAATTATAAAGACCACTTTTTTTCTTTGCCTTTTGAGTTGAGTTTCGGAACTGAAATGGCTGCCGAGCAATACAAATATTCCCTTTATCGCAATTTATACTTGTCACAACCCGGACAAGGAAGTATAGAAGGGGAGGAGTTCAGCGCGATTGAACAAAACCGAAACTATGGCAACTATTTTCTACAAATGGAAGTTTGGCTGTTGAAAAACCTTCATTTAGAAACCGGAATTGCATTAAATACTACAACATATTCATTGGACGACGTTTTTAAACCGAATTCCATAACCCAAAATAAAACCTACACTTTTGGGGGTATTTGGTCACCAAGGATTGGACTTTCTTATAAAGTAGGGAAAGGAAAAAACATTTACACCGCAGTCAGCAAAGGATTTTCGGTACCATCGGTTGCTGAAACGCTGACTCCCGAAGGACAAATCAATACCGATTTAAAACCAGAAGTAGCTTGGAATTACGAGTTGGGGTTCAGGGGAAATTGGTTTGGAAACCAATTACATACAGACTTCACTCTTTTCAGCACACAAATAGAAAATGTATTGGTAGCACAACGTATTGCTGACGACCAATATGTGGGAGTCAACGCAGGCTCAAGTTCCCATAGGGGAGTGGAGTTTCTGGTTAATTACACCCTTTTCGAATCTAGTAAATTTCAACTTACACCTTATTTTTCTGCAGCTCTTAATAATTTTAAATTTAAGAACTTTGTAGATAAAGGAAATGATTATTCAGGGAATCAACTCACGGGAGTTCCTGACAAACAACTGAATTTCGGATTGGATGTAAATACAAAAAAAGGCTTTAGTATCAATATGTCTTATCGAATTATTGGGAAAATTCCAATGAATGATTCGAACACAAAATACAGTGATTCCTATGCTGCACTCGATATAAAAGCAAAATATATATTCACAATACTCAAAGTCCTGCGTACAGAATTAAATGCCGGAGTTAATAATGCATTAGACGAGAAGTATGCGGCAAGTATTTTGCCAAACGCAGTGGGTTTTGGGGGCGCGCAACCTAGATATTTTTATCCTGGGAATCCTAAAAATTATTATGGAGGTTTGTCAATTTCCTATATTTTTTAGGTAGTTGTTTCAAAGGATTAATCTCATTTTTTGATGTTTTCGACTTCCTCTGTAGTGACTTTTTTGCTTTGTTTGTTGCCCCAAGAATTCATAATGTAATTCATTACATCGGCGACTTCTTCATTCGAAAGTCCCATCGGAGGCATTACATTGTTGAAGGCTTTTTTATTGACAACAATTGCGCCACTTTGCCCAAATTTAACGGCATGAATACTTTGGGTTCTTTTTTTTGTGAGCCAGTCAGAGCCGTCGAGTGGAGGAAAATTTTTACCATCTCCTTTTCCGTTAGCACCATGGCATTGAATGCAAAAATCATCATAGATTTCTTTTCCGGCTTGCTGTACGTTTTGCTCAGCAAGATTATCAGTATTTATTTTTGAAACAAGAGTATAGTTATTTTCATCTAGTACTGACGATTGTAAAACCACGTTTTTATGGGGAAAGCATCCCAGCAAAAACAGTCCTAAACCCATTAAAAAGTTACTTATAAACATAAATTAATTTGGAATTATTTTGAGAATTCCTTTTCCTTCAACTGCGACGTAAATATAGCCATCAGGGCCTTGCATCACATTTCGTACGCGACCGATGTCCGCCGCAATTTTTTGTCGCTCAATCACTGCTGCCCCTTTCAATTTAACTAATTCTAAATATTGAAATACTAAAGAGCCTACTAGTAAATGCCCTTTCCAATCTGGATATTTATCACTCGTGACAAAAGCCAGACCGCTTGGAGCGATAGAGGGTAGCCAATAGTAAATGGGGTTTTCTATCCCTGGTTTTTGAGTTTCTGTGGTGATAGTAGTTCCGTCATAATTGATGCCGTAAGTCACTATTGGCCAGCCATAATTGGCTCCTTTTTTTATAATATTGATTTCATCACCACCTTTAGGACCGTGTTCATGTGCCCAAATTTCTCCTGTTTCAGGGTGCTTCGCCATTCCTTGTGGATTGCGGTTACCAAAAGTATAAATTGCTTCTTTTACACCAACTTGGCCTACAAAAGGATTGTCTTTAGGAATACTTCCGTCATCGTTTAAACGGTATATTTTACCACAATCACGGCTAATATCTTGAGGGTTGTCCTTATTATTACCGCGTTCCCCTATTGAAAAATACAAATAACCCTGGTTGTCAAAAACAATTCGTGAACCAAAATGCTGTCCTTTAGTGGTGTTCGGACCAGCTTTATACAAAGATTCTATTTGAGTTAAACCGCCATCTTGTAATTTCGCTCGAATGAGTTTGGTATTGCCACCTTCGCCTTCACCTTCTTCTGCGGCATAAGTAATATAAATCCAGCCATTTTTAGCATAGTCGGGGTGGAGGGCGATGTCTAACAAACCGCCTTGTCCTCTGGTATAGACTTGCGGCACATTTTTTATTTCGGTTTTTGCACCATTTTTTACCTGAAATAAAACGCCACTTTTTTCGGTGACCAACATACTTCCATCAGGCAGCCAGGTCATCCCCCAAGGTATTTGAATATCAGAAATAACTGTCTCCAAAGTGTAATTTTTTAGGTCTTCTTTGATGGGAACGTCGTTAGGTTTCACTTGCGCATTGCAACCAAGGAAAATGAAAGATAAATACAGAATAGACACCAGCGTGTTTTTTTTCATGTTGTAAATTTTTGGAACCGTAGAATTTTAAATCTTTTCGAAAGATAATAAAAGAGCAGTCAAATAGACAAATAAATTTTTTATAATTTTCGGGTTACAATTCTGTAAGTGACGCTTTTTAATGTGTTGCAGTAATAAAAGATGGAAGATTTTTATTAATTATAACCCCGCTGAGAATTGAACTCGGATCAAAAGTATAGGAAACTCCCATTCTATGAGTTGAACTACGAGACTGAAACCAAAAAAGGAAATCATTTCTTATAGCCTTTCTACTTTTGCTCCCCTATTGGAAAAAGTTGAAGTTTTGATTCGATGATTGCTTATTCAATTCTCTTGAAATCAAGAGTATAGATATTTTTGTTTTTAAATATTGTAAATAGTTATTAAGTTTTGCCCCCCAGGCCCCCCAAGTCAATTTTTTGAAATTTCAAGGAGAGTTTAAGTAAATAATATAGACAGAAGACCCAGTAGCCCCACTTCATATCATTGCTTTTCCTGATGGGGTATGACGGTCATTATTTCAGACCCAATTATCTATTACTTTAATAAGTATAGTTAAAATGATAAAAGTAAAGAGAATGATGATAAAAAAATAAATTGGAGATAGATAAATAAAATTTGGATTATATGTAACTTATAAGTTACCTTTGTGAAATGAAAATTAGAGAAGTAATAGCATATAAGAATTACTTTGAAGATTTCCTGCTTGGACAGCCAAGAAAAGTTCAAGACAAAATCTTTAAAATAATTGAAGCCATTGAAACGCTTGAAAGAGTACCTTCAAATTATTTGAAGGCGATGGAAGGAACTAATGGGCTATATGAAGCAAGAATACAACTTGCGTCTAATATTTGGAGAGTATTTTGTTTTTTTGATAATGGAAAGTTAGTTATTTTGTTAAACGGCTTTCAAAAGAAAACTCAAAAAACACCAAAGAATGAATTAGAAAAAGCGTTGCGTCTAATGAAGGAATATTACCAAGAAAAAAATAAATAATTATGGAAACTAAAAGTTGGAAAGATATTAAAGATAACGTTTACGGCGCTAAAGGTAATGATAGACGAGATGAACTTGAAAGAGATTTTGAAGGTTTTAAAATTGGTCTTCAATTAAAAAAGGCAAGAGAAGATAAACATTTAACCCAAACTGAACTTGGGGAACTTATATTAAAAAAAAGAGAATACATATCAAGAATTGAAAATAACGGGAGCAACCTCACCTTAAAAACTTTGTATGATATTGTAGAAAAAGGTTTAGGTGGTAAAGTTAAAATTCAAATAGAATTATAAATACCCCGCCTTACGATATAAATAATAATCAATCTCCAAGTAGTGCCTAACTTTTGGGGCAGTCTTTACAGGGTTAAAACCAAAAAAGGCTATCATTTCTGATAGCCTTTCTGCTTTTGCTCCCCTTATTGGAGAGAGTTGCAGTTTTTCCTCAATGATTAATTATTCAATTATCTTAAAATCAAACACATAGGTTTTTACACTTACACACTTTTTAGGATAGTGTCATTTATTTAGAAAGAATTTCAAACAATCTATAATTAACATAATAATTTGCTGTTCCTAATTTTTCTTTTCTTAACAATCCATCGTCTGCTAATTTATTTAGATAACTAGCCGCAGTAATTCTTGAAACACCTAAATCCTGTTCTAAAAACTCTATTTTGGTGTAAGGATGCTTGAATAAATTATTTAGTAAATCTTGACTATAAAATTTATAATCATTCCTTATTCTGTGCTTGTATTCAAGAAACAGATTTTTTATTTTTTCAATAACTAAAATGGTGTCTTTAGATGTTTCTTCAACAGCTTCTAACATAAATAAAATCCAATTTTCCCATTCATCTTTATCACGAACTTCTTGAAGTAATTTATAGTATTCCCCTTTTTTAGAAATAATATATTTACTCAAATAAAGTATAGGAAGGTTCAATAAATCTTGCGTCACAAGATATAATACATTTATTATTCTGCCAGTTCTGCCGTTACCGTCATAAAATGGATGAATACTTTCAAATTGATAATGTATAATTGCCATTTTTATTAAGGGGTCTAATTCACTGAATTTATTATCATTTATGAAAATTCCAAGATTAGCCATCAAATCATTTATTTCAGAGATGTCTTGTGGTGGTGTATAGATAGTTTCTCCTGTACTTGAATTTTTTAGAGTTGTTCCGGGAACTTTTCTAAAGCCCGCATTGTTATTTTCTAACCTTGACTGAATCTCTACAATAATGGTATTAGTTATTAGTTTATTCTTTGATATTGAACCAAATCCTTTTTTTAAAGCTTCAATATAATTATGTACTTCCTTGGTGTTTATTGATTTTATTTCATTAGCATTTAATTCAGCTTTGTATAAGTCGTCGTGGGTGGTAATTATGTTTTCAATCGCAGAACTATCTTTTGCCTCTTGAAGACCTAAAGTATTAATTAATATACTTTCATTCGGAATACTTGTTGCAACCCCCTTTAATTCAGCCAATGCTCTATGTGCCATAGATAATTTTTTTAGAATTTTTTTCGTTTCTATATCTTTTTCTACGGGTAGTTTTTTTAATTTAAATGAGTTCATATGTATAAAAAAATGGATTTCTTTATCAAAGGTAATTAAATATGATAAGAAAATGCGATTTTTTTATCAAAGCAAC
>CAZHVE010000044.1:0-17614 GCA_964535705.1 uncultured Flavobacterium sp. | reverse complement strand
CTCCGTTTGCCACTCAAGGTGCTGAAGCTACTACATTTAGTTGGGTACTTCCTGCCGGTGTAAATGTTACCGCTGGACATACTAATTTAACAACTCCTGAAACTGTTAATGGTAATAAAACTTGGACAAGCTCAGGTGCCGTATTGACTATTAATTTAGCAGGTATTTCTGGTCCGAGTATAACATCCATCCCATTAAGTGTTTATGCTGTAAACGGTGCTGGATCTTCTGCAACGGCCAGAACGTTAACTGTAACCGCTGCTGCACCGGTTACGCCAGGATCTATCACTACTGCTACATTAGGTGTACCAACCTACAACCCAACTTGTAATAGTGGTATAATAACAGTACAAGTACCAAATGTGAATGGTGTTTCTTATGCTTGGACTGTTGGAGCAGGTGCTACCATTACAGGAGGTCAAGGAACAAATTCAATTACTATTAATGTATCAGCTGTAACAACAACTACATTGGCTATTAGTGTGGTAGGTTCAAACGGAACAGGAAACAGTGGTACTAGAGCGCTTACTATCAAAAAAGTGTCTACTTGTAGAACTGCAGCCGAAAGTATCGCCGATGATTTCAGCGTAACCGTCTATCCAAACCCATCTACGGAAGGATTCACGCTTGATATTCAATCATCAAGCAAAGGAGCAACAGGAGTTCAGGTATATGATATGGCTGGACGTTTGATCGAAAGCCGTCAGCCAAAATCGAATTCAGTTCAAGTAGGTAGAAACTATGCATCCGGGGTTTACAATATTAAAGTAAACAAAGGGGTAAAAGTGAAAACACTTCGAGTGATTAAGAGATAAAATTTTTCATAATAATTATTTTTTTGTAAAAGAGGCTGTCCGAAAGGGCGGCCTCTTTTTTGCGTTTTCAGAAAAAGTTCATAATAATCCCATTAAAATTATACCAATCAGAAAATAAAGAACAATTAAATTTTGTCTCGAATAATTTCGGAATAAAAACAACATTCAATTTCAATCGCTACTTAAATATATTTGATTCGAATATATTTAAGTTTTTTCATTCAAAAATTTCCTATTACAAGTAATTGAAACAAAATCACATATTTATTGACCAAAAATGACACTATATCAATTTAGAAAAATATGTAATATTGTTAGATATATTAACCAATTAAAATTTTAACTAAAATGAAGAAAAATTATTGGCACCCAATTATTAAGTGTTATCACAATTTAAAACCTGAAAAGGAATTAAAAATAAATAGTTTAAATTCAAGAAGCTTATTGTTGTTATTATTGTTATGCATGACAAAATCTCATGCACAATCGCTACCTATTACCTCTTATGGGGTTTGGGATCGTGGTGCAGGAGTTGTGGACTATACCGATCCTAAATCCGACTTTATTAAGGGTATTGAAATTGCCGCTAATTGGGATCAAATTCAACCTACTGGATCAACTACTTTTGACTTTAGTTTATTTCAACAAAAATTGGATCTTGCTGTTGCCAACGATTTGAAGATTCGATTTAGTATCAATGTTGGACCTGATTGCCCTTTATGGCTTTTTAACAATGGTGTTCCATTAGTAAATGTAACAATTGACCCTAATTCAAATCAAGATTACGCTAATAGACACCCCTATTATTTAGACCCTGAATATAAAACCTTCTATTATAAATTGATTGAAGAATTTGCCTTATTTTTGAGAAATCAACCTCAAGAAAAATTCGATCATATTGCTTTTGTGCAAGTGAAAACGGGTGCTACGGGTGATGAAGCACCTTACAAAGGGACAGTTAATAATGCGATTTATGACATAACCACAGCAAATTGGCAAGCATTTCGTTTAGAAGCATTCGCTAAATTTAAATTGTATTTTAACGATGTTACTAGTCGCAAAATTGTTTTAACATTTAATAATGTGGATCCCGTTGATGAACCTGAAGCTTATAATTATGTAATGAACCAATTAGACCCTGTGCTGGGCTTTGGTATTAAGGGTGGAGCTTATAACCGTGGGCATCATTTGACAGATGAGCAACTTTACAAAGAGCAATGGAATCCATTTTTAATTAATCCAAAGGTAAGTGCCGGTAATCCAAATGGCAGAAAATTATTTTCAGCCTCAGAAATGGATCAATCTTGGTCCAAAGGTTTTTTTGCTTTGAACTATGAAATAGGTTTTTATTGGTCAGCCCTTGGAGGTCTTAATACAGGACTTTCTTGTACCAACATTACAGAAAGCGCTATGGAATATGCTTTAGCTAATCCTGGGATTATTGAAATCTTCAATATGTACAACAGATATGCCCAACAGGTTTATCCGGTAACTGCCACAACTGCTTTTTCTGTTTTTCACGAAGGACTCAATTCGGCCGATACAGTTAAATTTCCTGAAGCGACTTATGGTAGCGCTAACAAGAGTAATACAGCTCGTTATGAAAATATATGTAACGACCCAAAATATGCTACTAGAGGAGCTCGTATAGATGATCCGACCTATGTATCAGCAGGGCAAGTTGCACAGCGTGAAAATCAACAGTTTTATAATGATGCCGGTTGGGAAATTTGCGAGGGGAATATTGAGCGATTTATGACTCAAATAGATCCTGATGCAACCTCTATAGGATTGTTCAGGGTACGAGGAACTATAACTGCAACTTCTTCAAAATACGATCGATTTGCACGATCTTTTGAGAATAGTACGGGTAAAAATACGATGTATTTCCAATTGCATAATGAACTACCCGCAACCAATAAAAACTTGAAGTTTACCATTATTTGGTTGGATAAAACGGCAGGTTCCACCTGGGCCTTTAAATATAGAAATTCCGCAGGTCTTCAGACCATCCCTTTTACTGGAACTGGAACTAATCAATGGAGAACAGAAATTTTTAATGTCATAGATGGCGTTATGGATCAAGGGGGTGTTAACGGCTCCGATTTTATGTTGGTCAATACCGATACGGTTAATGATATATTTAATGGAATTGAAATGAATATTATTGGAGTCGGTAAACAAGCCCAAACTATCAATTTTAACCCATTGCCATATAAAAAAGTAGGAGATGCTGACTTTAATCCAGGGGCAACAGCTAGTTCTGGCTTAGCGGTTACCTACACGAGTTCTAATACTAATGCGGCAACCATTGTTAACAATATGATTCATGTGGTTGGCTTAGGAGTAACTACAATTACGGCTTCGCAATCGGGTAATAATGGTTATGATCCAGCAACATCAGTTACACAAGATTTAACAGTTGTAAATCAAACTATTAAAACTACAGTAGGAAACTCTTCATGGGTAGCTCCTACTGGTGTTACTTCAGTTATTGTTGAATGCTGGGGAGCAGGTGGTTCAGGCGGTTCAACTAGTACCGGAGGAGTAGGTGGCGGTGGTGCTGGTGGTTCTTATGTAATCAACCAAAATGTTACGGTTGTACCCGGTACAAGTTATACTGTTTCAGTTGGAGCAGGAGGAGTTGCAAATAGTAATGGTAGTGCTAATGGAACAGCTGGCGGCAACAGTCAATTTTTATCTACAGTTCCAGTTATTGCAAACGGTGGTGTAATTGGTGCTAATGCAATAGGAACAGGAGCAATCAATACCGCATTTGGTTTAGGAGGTATCAATACAGTTGGTGGTTCTGGAGGAACCGTAACTATAGGAGGTTCTGGTGCCGATGCTGCTACCTCGAGTGGGGGTAAAGGCGGTAATGGAGCTGGACCCAATGGTGGGTCTGGTGGAGCAAGTAAAACTACGACTGGTATTGGCAACCTTGGTTCAAGTCCTGGTGGAGCAGGTTCAGGTGCCTTTGGGACAGCAACTGGAGGTAGAGCTGGAGGTAATGGTGGTAACGGTCAAGTAATTATTTCCTATACACTAAGTGCATCAAAATCCAATCAAACTATTATTTTTAACGCCTTGCCAACTAAAACAGTGGGCGATGCTGACTTTAATCCAGGGGCAACAGCCAGTTCTGGTTTGACTGTTTCTTATGTTAGTTCCAACACAGCGGTGGCGACCATAGTTGGAGGATTGATTCATATTGTTGGTGCAGGAACTGCTACCATTACTGCTTCTCAAGCAGGTAATACAAACTACAATGCAGCTGTTTCAGTGAATCAAAGTTTAACGGTATCAAAAGCGAACCAAACCATTACATTTAATGCCTTGCCAACTAAAACAGTAGGCGATGCTGACTTTAATCCAGGGGCAACAGCCAGTTCTGGTTTGACGGTTGCTTATGTTAGTTCCAACACAGCGGTGGCAACGATAGTTAGTGGATTGATTCATATTGTTGGTGCAGGAACTGCTACCATTACTGCTTCTCAAGTAGGAAATACAAACTACAATGCAGCAGTTTCAGTGAATCAAAGTTTAACGGTATCAAAAGCGAACCAAACCATTACTTTTAATAGCTTGCCAACTAAAACAGCAGGCGATGCTGACTTTAATCCAGGGGCAACAGCCAGTTCTGGTTTGACTGTTTCTTATGTTAGTTCCAACACAGCGGTGGCGACCATAGTTGGAGGATTGATTCATATTGTTGGTGCAGGAACTGCTACCATTACTGCTTCTCAAGCAGGTAATACAAACTACAATGCAGCTCTTTCGGTGAATCAAAGTTTAACGGTATCAAAAGCGAACCAAACCATTACATTTAATGCTTTAGCGGCAAAAGTAGTTGGTAATGCTGATTTCAGTCCTGGGGCTACAGCCAGTTCAGGTTTGACTGTTGCTTATGTTAGTTCCAATACAGCGGTGGCAACCATAGTTAGTGGATTGATTCATATTGTTGGTGCCGGTACTGCTACAATTACTGCTTCTCAAGCAGGTAATACAAATTACAATGCAGCTGTTTCAGTGAATCAAAGTTTAACGGTATCAAAATCCAATCAAACCATTACATTTAATGCTTTAGCGGCAAAAGTAGTTGGTAATGCTGATTTCAGTCCTGGGGCTACAGCCAGTTCAGGTTTGACTGTTGCTTATGTTAGTTCCAATACAGCGGTGGCAACCATAGTTAGTGGATTGATTCATATTGTTGGTGCCGGTACTGCTACTATTACTGCTTCTCAAGCTGGTAATACGAACTATAATGCAGCAATAAATGTATCACAAACGCTTACCGTAACAACAGGGCAGGTTGTAACAACTTATGCGCCCACTTCCTTTACGGTACTTCTTGGCACCATGAAAACGGGTACTGTTACTAGTTTAGCTACAAATGACGCTGCTGTTTTGGTTTTTAATTCGTCAACGTCCGGTACAAGAAGTTCAGATTGGTATAGTAGTACTATTATTAGTCAGACACCATCTAGTGTTACAAAGCTTACCATAAAATATGATGGCAAGAATTCTATAAGTAGAACACAACTCCTTTACTTATACAATTGGTCCACTTCGTCATGGACTCAAATCGATTCTCGTACGGTATCTACTACCGATGTATTGATTACAAATGTTCAAAATTCGCCTGTCAATTTTATTTCTCCTACCGGAGAAATTAGATTAAGAGTCTTCAGTTCAGGAGGCAACAAGAATTATACTTGTTCAGCGGATTGGGTAAGTTTTACAGTAGAAAACAGTAATGGTTTAAGGTTAACACCAGAGGCAACAAAAACAGTTTCTTCGGATGATACCAAAAATTTCAAAGTTTTTCCAAATCCTGCCGCAGGTTCCTCAGCATTTGAATACAGTATTTCTGAGGAAGAAAAAGTTCAATTGAGTATTTATAATTTAAACGGGCAAATGATAAAAACAATTGTCAATAACGAAACTCATTTACCGGGCAAGTATACAAAAGCATTTGATGTTAGCAGTTTAGGTAATGGAGTTTATGTTGCTCAATTAAAATTTGGTAACCAAGTCCAGACTATTAAAGTATTTGTCAAGAATTAATTTTAAATAGGCTTAATCACTTCATTAGGACTGCAGCATTTATTTGCTGCAGTCCTTTTTTTTATTTGCAATGGCTCGATTGATGGGTTTGACTTTTAGTGTTTTGTGTAAATTAAACCCGTTGTATAAATAGTAGCTACTTGAATTAATAAATAATTGAAACAAATTAGCCTTATGAATGACACTTTTTCGCCAAGACTAATTTGGGATTTTCGTCTATTTTTACAAATTAAAACACAAAAACAAATATTTATGAAAAACAAATTACTTTCTCAAAATGTAGTAACGCATCTCTTTTACAGCTTATCTTTAATACTGTTGTGTTCCAACCTCAGTTGGGGTCAGTTACAAACTATTGGTTCCTTTCCCTATATGGACGGAGGATTTGAAGGGCAAACTGCCGGTATTGTACCGAAAATTACTTTTGATGCTACTGGTCTAGCTGGGGTTACAAGTTCAAGTGTATGGAATGCTCAAACAGGATCAGGTGATTCAACTATTAATTCTGATCCAGCAGTGGCAAGAACAGGTAGCAAATATGCAACAGGAGTTGATGCAGGTGCTACATTTGCTAGAGTACTTCAGAGTCCTACAGCTGCTTCAGGATGGCCTGATCCAGCCCTAGGCACTTATGTGGTTCAGTATTGGATAAAAAACTCTACTCTTGCTGAAATCCCAGCCGGAGTGGGTCCTACCGGCGCTAATTATCAAACGGGTCGTCTGGCAATAGGAACAAATAATACAAGTTGGACAAAGTATACTCAAATAGCTACTTCATCTGCAACATCTGAAATAACTTCATTCGTCGGTATTGGGCGTGTAAAAATACCTGGAAGTTTTCTCGTGGATGACGTTGTGGTGTATGCCGGTACAGCAGCAGATGTTACAGCACCCCTTGCGGCAAGCGGTGGTGCGGTAAGCGGTCTTAATGTAAGTTGGACAGCATCATCAGATGTTGATGGCGGAGGATATATGGTCGTTCGTTATGCGACGAATCCTAACCCTGATAATGATCCGAATGCCAACGGTATTTATGCCAAAGGGAATACCATAACCAATGGAACCGGTTCCTTAACCGGAAGGGTAGTATACGTAGGAACCGGTACTTCTTTTACGGATGATGTTGCTGGATCGGTATCGGGTAGCGATTATTATAAAGTATATGCGGTGGATAAAGCATTCAATTATGCTACTGAAATCAAAGCAACTGCAGTGGTTTCTACTACTCCAACTATCACTTCGTCAATAGAAATCTTGACCGGATTCAATTATACAGGAGTTGGACCATCCGCTTCACAATCGTTTGTGGTTTCAGGTTTTATATTAACCAATAATTTAGTGGTAAGTACCGCATCGACAGATTTTGAGTTGTCACAAGATAATTTTGCCACTGCCGGCGTGTCAAGCATTACTTTAGCAGCGCCAACAGTTGCTGCTAAAACCCTTTATGTTCGATTGAAAGCAAACTTGGTGGGTGGTGCAAAAACCGCCACGGTGACCATAGCTTCAACAGGAGCCAATACTTTACCTAATCTTTCTCTTTCAGGAAGTGCGACAAATGTATTTTATTACAATGGTACGGGTGCGTTATCCGCTGCATCAAGTTGGACTGTCAATACAAATGGTACGGGTGCAAATCCATCCGCCGTGACGGCAGCTTATACAAATTTTGTGATTGCTAATGGTAATGCAACCACTGATGCTGCTTGGACATTAGGTACAGGTTCTAAAGTAATTGTAGGTACCGGTTCGGCAGTGACCTTGACCGTTGCCGATACTTTCCCGATAATAGGAACAATCGATGCGGCTGCTAATGGTTCTGTTTTATGGCAAGTTGCAACCCCTGCAAGCGTAGGTCCTCCTGTAGTTTATTATTCACCTACTTTTGGGACCTTAGACAGTGCCTCTGAGGTACATTTCCAACCAGCTACAAATGCTTTTTATGGATTGGGTAATGGTACTGCTTATGGTAAATTGTTTATCGATGGCGTAGGGAAAGTGAGTGTCTTAGCAGGAGCAACTATCAGTACGGCTACTGTTAAAACCGCACTTACAGTGGTGTCAGGTTCAACATTAGACTTCCCGGTAACCAATACCCATTCTATTACCATCAATGCCGGAGCTTCTGCTACTATTGACGGAACGATTAGAGCGGGTAAGCAAGGGGGACTTTTGGGTACTGTTGCTGGAGGAGCTACCACTACAACAGTAAGTATCTTATTTGCAGATGCTACACCTAATTTGACTCTTGCTGCTTCAAGCACCATAGATTACTACAGACCTAATGCGACTCAAACGGTTTCAGTATTGCCTTTAGGAGTAAATTATGCTAATCTTACACTTTCGGAAACTGGTAATACTGATGGCTTATGTGTTAAATCAATTCCTGGTCCTATTACGGTGAGTGGGGGTGTATTAACTTTGAATCTTGCAACAATTGCAACATCTAAAACACTTAACGCTTGCAATATTTCTTTAGTAAATGGGGCGACGAAAAGCATTATATTAGGAGCCTTTGATTGCGAACCTTTATTAGGGATAAACGATCTAGAGTTTGCAAACAATACAATAGCTTTCTATCCAAATCCTGCTCAAGAGGTTTTGAATGTAAGTTCAGCTAACAGCATTACTAAAATTGAAGTATATGATTTGCTAGGTAAAAAAGTAGCCTCAAATAATAATGCCAAAAATGTAAATGTTGCGGCTTTAGGAAAAGGAGTTTACGTTGTTAAAGTGGCGCAAGAAAACGGTAGCGTTGTTGCAAAACGATTTATTAAACAATAATTTTCTTTTTTATTAGGAAATAGTACTATTAATTATCAAAGAGAGCATCCTAATTTATTTACAATTAGGATGTTCTTTTTTTAATGAGCTAACCACTGGTTTACGACTTGTGTTTTTGATTCTCGTGTCCTGTGTTAAAATTATTATATGATGAAACAAAATCGCATACGTATTGAGCTATATTTACTCTTTAATAAGATTTGATATAGTTTAATTTTGTGTTTATTTTGTAAATATGTATGAAGACTTTTCAAATATTGATTTTTAACACTATTTCTAAGTAAATTTAAAAAATGATTATGCAAACTCTTTATAAACAGATCGCCTTACTTGGCTTTGTTTTATTTTTTACAACAAAATCACAGGCACAATCACTGCCTATTACCTCTTATGGGGTTTGGGATCGTGGTGGAGGAGTGGCGGACTATTCCGATCCAAAAGCTGACTTTGTCAAGGGTATAGAAACTTCCGCCAGTTGGGAAGATATTCAGCCTAATGGACCAACTAGTTGGGACTTTAGTGCTTTTCAACAAATATTGGATGTTGCTGTTGCCAATAATAAGTTGGTTCGATTTAGTATCAATGTTGGGCCTGATTGCCCTTTGTGGATGTTTCAAAATGGGGTTCCGTTAGTAAATGTAACTATTAACGATGGATCTAATCCAAATTATGCCAATAGACACCCGTATTATTTAGATCCAGAATATAAAAGTTTCTATTATAAATTGATTGAAGAATTTTCCTTGTTTTTGAGAAATCAACCTCAAGAAAAATTTAGTCATATAGCTTTTGTACAAGTGAAAACAGGCGCTACGGGTGACGAAGCACCTTATAAAGGAGCTGTTATTAATTCTAGTTATGCTATATCCTCAGCAAAATGGGAAGCATTTCGTTTAGAAGCTTTCGCTAAATTCAAACAATGTTTCAACGATGTTACTACTAACAAAATTGTTTTAACATTCAATAATGTGGATCCTGATAAAGATCCTCAAGCATATAATTATGTAATGACCCAATTAGATCCTGCACTTGGTTTTGGGATAAAAGGGGGAGCTTATAACCGTGGACATCATTTGACAGACGAGCAAACCTACAAAGAGCAATGGAATCCATTTTTAATTAATCCAAAGGGCAGAAAACTATTTTCAGCTTCAGAAATGGATCAGTCTTGGACCAAAGGTTTTTTTGCTTTGAACTATGAAATAGGTTTTTATTGGTCAGCCCTTGGAGGGATTAATACGGGACTGTCTTGTACCAACATTACGGTAAGCGCTATGCAGTATGCTTTCGCAAATCCAGGGATTATTGACATCTTCAAAATGTACAACCGGTATGCCCAACAGGTATATCCAGCAACTGCCACAATTGCTTTTTCTGTATTTCATGAAGGACTCAATTCGGCCGATACAGCTAAATTTCCTGAATCGACTTATGGAAATGCGAGCAAGGGTAATCTAACTCGTTATCAAAATATATGTAACGACCCAAAATATTATAGTAGAGGAGCTCGTATAGAAGATCCAAATTTTGTAACAGCAGGGCAAGTGTCACAGCGTGAAAATCAAGAGTTTTACAATGATGCAGGCTGGGAAATTTGCGAAGGAAATATTGAGCGATTTATGACTCAAATCAATCCTGATGAGACCTCCATAGGATTGTTCAGGGTACGAGGCCCTATAACTTCAACTTCTTCAAAATACGATCGATTTGCCCGTTCTTTCGAGAATAGTTCCAGTAAAAACACCATGTATTTTAAATTTGACTCGGAGGTATTTACCAATCCATATCCCAATAGTTTGACATTCAAAATTATTTGGTTGGATAAAACAGCAGGCTCCACCTGGGCATTAAAATACAAATCCACACAAGGAATAAAAAATGCTGTTCAAGTTACAGGAACAGGAAGTAATACTTGGAAAGAAGTGACTTTCACTCTTACTGATGCCGTTATTGATCGGACAGGCGTCAACGGCTCTGATTTTACCCTTGTCAATACAGACACAATTGATGATATTTTTAATGGGATTGAAGTAGGTATCGAAAGAACGACTTTGTCAGTATCAAATAATACGATGCAAGCAAACGATTTTGTTACTTATTTCAAACAAAATCAATTCAACGCCACTATTAATGTTAAAACAAATTCAAAAGCCAACATTAAACTTTTTAACCTCAATGGTAGTCTAATGATTTCAGAAGACATCATATTGAATGCAGGGAATAATTTCTTCTCAAGGATATTGACTGTTCCTTCAGGGGTTTATATCGTAGTCTTAAAATCAGAGGATCAATCGGTGTCTAGAAAAGTGATAAAAAAATAAAATTCTTTAAATAGTTAATGATAAATAACAGAATAAATTTCAGTTTAATTTTTAGTGTCCTCCTTTTTTGTGCTCCTATTTCACAAGCCCAAAAAATAGCGGTTCCCATAAATTCTTATGGGGTTTGGGATCGCGGTGGAGGAGTTGATGATTATTCTGATCCAAAGGCCGACTTTGTTATGGGTATAGAAGTTTCAGCTACTTGGGCAGAAGTGCAATCCAAAGGGCCAGGCAAATTTGATTTCTCTCAATTTCAAGAAGTATTAAATTCAGCAGCTAAATACCATAAAATAGTAAAAATAAGTATAAATGTAGGGCCTAATTCCCCTTTGTGGCTCTATGATAACGGAGTTCCATTGGTCAAAGTAATTAGTAAAAAGCCTGAAAAACATTCCGTAAAATTTGCCAATTACCCCTATTACTTAAATGAAAATCATAAGAAATATTATTTTGAATTGATTAAACAATTCTCGGTTTTTTTGAGAAGCCAGCCTAAAGAAAAATTTGATTGTATTGCCTTTGTACAAGTGAAAACGGGAGCTACCGGTGACGAAGAGCCATACAAAGGAGAACCGGAAAATGAAAAGTTTGCCATTGCCAAAAAGGTATGGGAGGATTATCGCATAGCCGTTTTTGAACTCTATAAGAAGTATTTTAATGATGTATCTGACCGTCAAATTGTTTTAACATTTAATAATGTTGATCCTATAAAACATTCCGTTGCTTACAATTGGGTTATGAATACTATCGACCCTAAAATTGGATTTGGTATAAAAGGAGGAGCCTATAATAGAGGACATCATTTAACAGGTGAACAGTCTTTCTTGGAACAATGGAATCCTTATTTAATTAATCCGAAGGGGATGAAACTGTTTTCTGCCTCCGAAATGGATGCCTCTTGGAATAAACCGATCTTTAATATTAATAAAGAGTTGGGATTTTATTGGTCAGCACTTAGTGGAATTAATACGGGACTATCTTCTTATAATTGCACAAAAAGTGCCATTCAATATGCATTGGAGCACAATGAAATTAGAGATATTTTTAAAATGTACAACAAATACGCTCAACAGGTCTATCCAGCTTCTGCCACAACAGTCTTTTCAGTTTTTCACGAAGGTCTAAATGCTGCCGATACGATAAAATTCCCTGAGAAAAAATTCGGAAAAGCAAAAGTGAAAAACTTGGAACGCTATACCAACATTTGTAATGCCTATGCTTCAAGAGGGGCAAAAATGGATGATTTAGAATCAGCCGCTATCGGTCAAGTAGATCAAAGATATAGACAAACAGGCTATAATGATGCAGGATGGGACATTGCAGAAGGAAATTATGAACGTTTCTTATATCAAATTAAACCCGACGAAACTTCCATAGGGCTTTTCAGGATTAGAGGTGAAATTGATAAAAACTCTTCTAAATACGATCGTTTTGCCCGTTCGTTCGAAAACGCAACCGGAAAAAATACGATGTTTTTTAAGTTTGATGACGAGGTGTTTGCTACTTCAAAACCCAAAAGTTTAAAATTCACCATCACTTGGTTGGATAAAAACCCGGATTCCACTTGGGCATTACAATACAATAAAGGAAAAGAAATGAAAACAGCTCTTGAGTTAAAAGGGAAGGGTGATAACCAGTGGAAATCTATAACAGTAGAAGTTGCTGATATGCAGTTAAATCATAGTGGAGAATTTGGGTCTGACTTTGTGTTGGTAAATACAGATTCAATCGATGATATTTTTAACGGCATTGAAGTAAACATTCAAAGAAAATAAATTAACATAGTACTATAAATCTAAAAAAATGAAAAAAAGATTTTATTTATTGGCAACCTCTTTCTTGCTAACTTTTAGTTTTTTCCATTCGATTGATGGAGTGGCTCAAAATAAGCGACCAAATATTCTAGTTATTATGGGGGACGATATCTCCCGAAATAGTATGGGGGTGTATGGTTCTAAATATATAAAAACACCCAATTTTGATCGAATTGCAAATGAGGGCGCACTTTTCACCAACGCCTATGTTTGCAATCCAAAATGTTCCCCATCTAGGGCTTGTTTCTTAACAGGAAGGTATTCTTGGCAACTGGAAGAAGCGGCAAACCACATTCCCGTTATACCGCCCAAATGGAAATTTTACCCTAAATTGTTAGAAAAAAGTGGGTATGCTATAGGGTATACTGGCAAAGGTTGGGGGCCCGGAGTGTACTACGGAGAACACAATCCTGCGGGTTGGGAATACAATGACATCTCACTTGTTCCGCCTTATAAAGGGATAAGTAAACAAGACTATGCGGCTAACTTCGATGCGTTTTTAACCAAAAGAGACACGGAAAAGCCATTCTGTTTTTGGTTTGGAACCCATGAGGCACACCGTAAATACGAGAAAGATTCTTATAAAAAGGAGAATAAAGATTTGAGTAAGGTTACAGTTCAAGCCTTTTTTCCTGACAATGAATTAGTTCGTGGTGATTTGGCTGATTATGGCGTAGAAGTGGAGTACCATGATCGTCAAATTGGGTTAGCATTGGCCGCTCTCGAAAAGCGAGGTTTGCTGGACAATACTATTATTATTGCCACCTCTGATCAAGGAATGCCTTTCCCATATGTAAAAGGACAAATTTATGATGAAGATTTCCATGAAGCTTTTGTAGTTCGATGGGGAGACAAAATAATTCCGGGTAGAGTAGTGACCGATTTTATTAACTTTCCGGATATAGCCCCAACCCTTATGGAAGCGGCTGGGTTAAAACCAGACAAGCAAATGACCGGAAAAAGTTTTCTAGATGCCTTAGTATCTGAAAAATCCGGGCGAATTGATGCCAAGAGATCGTATTCACTAATTGGAAAAGAACGTCACGATAATGGCACTACAGATGGGGATCAAATTGCGGTTAGTTATCCAGTTCGGGCTATTAGAACTGATAAATATCTATATTCCCACAATTATAAACCAAACAGATGGCCTGTTGGAGATCCAGAATTTAACTATAACAATTGCGATGATTCGCCAACAAAAAATTATCTGACGGGTTTAAAAGAAGGGGATAAAGATTATAATTATTTTAAATTGTCTTTTGGCAAACGCCCTGCTGATGAGCTCTTTGATTTAGAAAAAGATCCGGATTGTGTCAACAATATCGCATCTGACCCTCAATTTGCGTCCTTAATTAAGGAGTTAAAGACTAAAATGGAAAAGGATTTAAAAAAACAAAAAGACCCTAGAGTACTTGGCAAAGGAGATGTTTTTGATTACTATCCACAGATTCGGGAGGAAAAAATAAAAAAACTGTATAAAGACAAGTATTATAGTATGTTTGACAAGTTTTTTGAAAAATTTGGAAAAAAAACAGTCCCAATACCTACAGGTTTTGTTGAAAAAGACGGAGAAAATTAATTAAAAATGAATAGAATAATGAAAACAAAAAAAGTAGTAGCTTTTGCAATCCTGCTAGCTGCATTTGGGATACAGGCCCAAGAAACAAAAAACAGTTCAAAAAACACTAAAAAACCAAATATTATCTTCATTTTGGCCGATGATATGGGGTACAATGAGTTGGGGAGTTATGGCGGTAAAATAATCGAAACCCCAAATATTGATCAATTAGCAAAAGAGGGAATGAAGTTTTCCAATCATTATTGTGGGTCTAATATTTGCGCTCCTTCGAGAGGGACATTAATGACGGGTAAACATACAGGTCATGCTCATATAAGAGACAATAAACCACTTCCTTATGAAGGGAATGAGCCCATTCCAGCAGCTGAAATCACGGTTGCCGAAGTCTTGAAAACTGCAGGATATACAACTGGAGCTTTTGGGAAATGGGGACTTGGATATCCAGCTTCAGAAGGATCTCCAAACAATCAAGGTTTTGATCAGTTTTATGGGTATAATGGTCAGATTCATGCCCATAATTATTTCACTTCCTATTTGCGTAAAAATGACCTTGTAGAATTAAATGCAAATATAGACGCTCCCTACTCTGCTTATAGCGCAGATATTATTAAAGATAGAGCATTAGAGTTTGTTGCAGCCAATAAAAACAAGCCTTTCTTCCTATATTTTTGTCCTACTTTGCCTCATGAGCCTTATCACCAACCCGATGATAAAACCTTAGAATACTATGCTAAAAAAACAGGATTTCCCATAGGAGATGCTCATTCCGAAGATTTTAGCGTTCCTAAATATGCTTCATTGTCGTCTAGACTAGATCAACAAGTAGGCGAAATTGTGGCCAAATTAAAAGAACTGAATCTATTGGATGATACCTTAATCATTTTTGCAAGCGATAATGGATCGGCACTAACTAAGGAAGAAGATAGTTACCTTCGTACTGGTGGAGATTTAAGAGGAAGAAAATCCGAAGTTTATGAAGGTGGAATAAAAAGCCCCTTAATTGCTTTTTGGAAAGGTAAAATTATTCCTGGAAGCAGTAGTAATCATATCTCCGCTTTTTGGGATTTTTTGCCTACTTGTGCTGATATTGTAAAGGCGAAAACACCAGAGAATATTGACGGAATTTCATATTTACCTACACTATTAGGAAAAAATGACAAGCAAAAACAACACGATTATCTGTATTGGGAACGCAGCCAAAGTCAAGCCATCCGAAAAGGGGACATGAAAGCAGATTTTGTTTACGATAAGGTAAGCCAAAAACAAAATATTGAAATTTACAATCTTTCCCAAGATCCTTTTGAAAAAAATAATTTAGCTGAAACAATGCCAGAGCTCAAAGCAGAGTTTGTAAAAATAGCTCAAACCGCTAGAGTAGAGTCTGAAATTTTCCCATTAGTAAAAAAAGCAAAAAAAGCAAAAATAAAAACCCATTAACCAATGAAAATCAAATATATAGTTTTTAGCTTTTTAGCTTTTACCGTTAGTTTAAAAAGTAGTAGTCAAACAAATAATAAATCAGTAAAACCGAATATTGTTTTCATCTATTTGGATGATTTAGGGTATGGAGATTTAAGCTGTTATGGAGCAACCGAAATAAAAACGCCCAATATTGATGCTTTAGCCAATGAAGGAGTTCGGTTTACAAATGGATATGCCACTTCGGCGACGTGTACACCAAGCCGTTATGGTCTTCTCACTGGGGTTTATCCATGGCGCAATAAAGACGCCAAAATACTTCCGGGTTCCGCCCCGTTATTAATTGGTAAAGACCAACTAACCATTCCTAAAATGTTAAAAGAAAAAGGATACCAAACTGCTGTTGTGGGCAAGTGGCATTTAGGTTTAGGAACAGGAATTGTAGATTGGAATCAACAATTAGACGCAGGACCTAATGATGTAGGTTTCGACTATTCTTATATTATGGCCGCCACACAAGATAGAGTACCAACCATTTATATTGATAATGGTAAAGTAGTAAATCTAGACAGTAAGGATCCTATTGCTGTTAATTACGACAAAAATTTCCCAGGTCAACCCACAGGGAAAGAAAATCCTGAATTGCTCTCTATGAAATGGCATCATGGTCATAACAGTTCCATTGTAAATGGTATTCCTAGAATTGGTTATGTATCTGGTGGAGCTAGTGCTAATTGGAGTGATGTCGATCTAGCAGATCATTTCTTGACCAAAGCGCAAACCTATGTAAAGAGCCATAAAAACAATCCGTTTTTTCTGTATTACGCTTTAAATCAGCCCCATGTTCCTCGTACTCCGAACCCGAGATTTGTTGGAAAATCAGGTATGGGACCCCGTGGAGATGTAATTTTGGAAGCGGATTATTGCGTGGGCGAAATAATAAAAACCTTAAAAGAAGAAGGAGTTTTAGACAATACTTTAATTATGTTTTCAAGCGATAATGGACCCGTATTGAATGATGGCTATTATGATGATGCTGTGGAGAAATTAGGCAATCATAAACCAAACGGTCCATTGCGGGGCGGAAAATACAGCCTATTGGAAGCCGGTACACGAGTGCCCTTTTTCACCTATTGGAAAGGGCAAATTAAGCCTCTAGTTTCAGATGCTTTAGTGTGCCAAATCGATTTATTGGAATCCATAGCCAAGTTGGTCAATATAGATGTCAAAAGTACAGACAGTCAGGAACTTTTAGATGTTTTTACGGGTAAAAGCGGTAAAGGAAGAAAGAACTTGGTTATTGAAGCCAACACTAAAACGGCTTTTCGTCAAGGAGATTGGATGATGATTCCGCCTTACCCTGGCGATCCAATTCTGGAAGAAGTTAACATTGAAATGGGAAATGACAAAGATTTTCAATTGTATAATTTAAAGAAAGATATTGGTCAAAAAAACAACCTCGCTAAAGCCCAACCCAAAAAATTGAAAGAATTGATGAAAAATTTCGAATTGATTCGGGGGAACAGTTATAAAAATGTGGAAAAAATTGAATTGAAATAATAATGAAAAAACAAGCTGTTTTTTTGCTGGTGATT
Source organism: uncultured Flavobacterium sp. (assembly GCA_964535705.1). Lineage (GTDB taxonomy): Bacteria > Bacteroidota > Bacteroidia > Flavobacteriales > Flavobacteriaceae > Flavobacterium. The sequence goes on along the minus strand of CAZHVE010000044.1, from coordinate 217 downwards.
ACACTGTTCATTTGTTCGAAAGCTATCAGTCAAAGTAATTTAAACAATAGCGAATGCGCTACACTTAATCCAGAAAACTTTAATAAGGTGATTGATGGCAAACAAGTGGGTTTGTTTCTTCTAAAAAATGCGAATCTAACGGCCGCCATAACTAATTATGGTGGCCGTATTGTTAGTTTATGCGCTCCAGACAAAAACGGTCAAAAGGCCGATGTAG
>CAZHVE010000043.1:0-17997 GCA_964535705.1 uncultured Flavobacterium sp. | reverse complement strand
CAAACTCAGGGCCAGACTTGTATTTAACATAAGGCACATTGTTTTCAAATAAAGGCTTGTCATATCCAGCTCTAACGGACAATTGCAGCCCTCTATCGGATATTGGCTCAGATGCAGTATTTGGTGCAGTTGCAGTTTGTGCATTTGCCGTAAAATAGGTACTGGCTAAAAATAGGAGTATTAATTTTATATATTTCATTTTTTAAGTTTTAAATCACATTTTCACAATACAAATGTATCTGTATAATTATACAAACCTAACAATGTAGAAAATACTTTTAAATTTAACCCAATGTATTCTGCTGAACCCCACAAAAAAGACAAGACTTCACATAATTTAAGATAAGAAAATACACCATTAATTAGCAGAAGCATGTCAAAAAGCAGAAGCATGTCATTATAAATTGATTGGGTAACATAATCATATGTTTGAAGAGGTTAGTTAATTTTGTTTTTTTCAATATATTTATTTTCTGATATAGAATTTTAAAATTAAAAACCTATCTCATTGATTTTAAGATAATTGAATACTTAACCATTGAGTCAAAACTGCAACTTTCTCCAATAGGGGGAGCAAATAAAAGCCTTTACAGCAATGTAAGGGCTTTTTTGGTTTTATACTCTAAAAAAATCAGTACTTCATAAGATTAAGTCGGCGAAATAGGGAAAATAAATTACTCAATAGATTCATTTAAGGTAAAACTTGCAAATTAATCCAATGTATTTCAATCAATTCTTTCCATATTTTGATTTCATAACTTGTATAAACGAATTTGAAAACGTAATACTATTATTTATTTAAAGGTATATCTTTAAAATAAATTTGTTTTATTAAATCTATACCTTTAAATTTGTTTTGTTATTTTAAATCTAAAGATTGATGAAAAACACAAAACAACAATTAGTATTAGACCAAATCGATAAGAAGTTGGTGTCATTCTATAGTTTGAAATCGGTCGTAATGCCCGAAAAAGGTTGGGTAAATACAGTGAGAACTGCACTAAAAATGTCTTTAAGACAATTGGGTAACAGAATGAATTTCTCGGCTCAAAACATCAAACAAATAGAAGAGCGAGAAGCAAACGGAACAATTTCTATAAATTCGTTGCGTGAAGTAGCCAATGCTATGGATATGAAATTAGTTTATGGTTTTGTCTCCAAACACGAATCATTAGAACAAATGATAGAGAAACGAGCAAAAATAGTAGCCACAGAAATAGTTATGCGAACCAATAATACAATGACTTTAGAAGACCAACAAAATTCGGTATCGCGAATAGAAAAAGCTATCTCTCAAAAAACGGCTGAAATTAAATATGAAATGCCAAAATATTTATGGGATTAAATATTGAATACATAGACGGACAAACTCCTTTAAATGACGAGGAAAAAGAGGGATTACGCATTTCTTCCATAACTACTCGTGAAGAGTTAGACGAATTTGAACAACTCAATATTGAAAAAGCGATTCAGTGGACTTTTGGTAAGAAAATTAAAACAGAGCAGTTGTTTTCAGAGCAGTTTATTAAAACTTTACATAAAAAAATGTATGGTGAAGTATGGAAATGGGCAGGTGAGTTTAGAAGTTCCGAAAAAAATATTGGCATAAAAAGTTATCTTATTTCTATTCATTTAAAGCAATTGCTAGATGATGCCCTTTATTGGAAACAGAACGAAACCTATGAACCCCAAGAATTAGCGATTCGATTTAAACATCGTTTAGTAAGCATCCATTGTTTCGCTAATGGAAACGGTAGACATTCTCGATTGATTGCAGATTTAATAATGGAAAAATTATACCACGGCAATTTTTTTAGTTGGGGTAGTGCCAATTTAGTTCATTCCACTGATGCAAGAAGCCAATATATACAGGCCGTTAGAAAAGCTGATGAACTCGATATTCAACCTCTAATCCTATTTGCAAAGTCGTAATGCTACCTTCCCAATTAGTATGCTGAACCCCAAAAACCAGACAAGACTTTCACTTAATTTAAGATAGAAAAATACAACCTTAATTATCATAATTTTGTAAAGAAGCAGAAGCGTATCATTATGAAATGATAGGCAACCTAATCAGTTATTTGAAGAAGTTAGATATTTCTCTTTTTTTTTAATTTCATTATTTTTTGATGTAGAATTTTTAAATTAAAATCTATCTATATGATTTTAAGATAATTGAATAATCAATCATTGAGGCAAAACTGCAACTTTCTCCAATAGAGGGAGCAAAACAAAACCCGATACGAAAGTGTCGGGTTTTTTGTGTTTAATAGCCTGTAATATTAAGTTCCATTAATTATTTTTTATATCAACTTGAAAATACAATTCTCATTTATTTTTTTTATAATATTGTGCTCTTAAAGCCCTATTAAAATAGTGCCAAGATCAAATGATAGAAAAATTACATATTGTAAATTGTACCTTATCTCTTGTATTAATTTTTGAAATTTCAAAATATTACAAGAATAATTCAACAATGAGATTTCAATTCATTGGCCTTCTGGCGTCTTTACTTGCTTTAAACTTATATTATTTAGTCTTTTATGATTATTGGTTTTCGTTTTTAATAAACATTACCGCTACACTTGGCATTGCCGTTTTTCTCTTAAATATTTTTTCATTATTATACAGCTACAAAATCAATAAAAGGGTAATTTATGTTGCATTGGCATTATATTTTATAGCCTTAGCTTTCTTATTGCTTAAACTAAACCTAAATCAGGAGTTAAAAGAAGAAGATTACGCTCCTTTCGTCTATAATAATGATCAAGTAGGAAATACCATAAAAGGAATCATTTTTATTTTATTTGGATCTATTTTTTATATCTATTTCATAAAGCTTATAAAGAAATTAAACAAGGAATTTTATTATCACAGGTTATTAAAAAAATGGCTTTATGTATTTTTAGTAGTAGTAACTTTTTGTATTATTTTCATGTTTTTAAGTTTATTTGATGACTTTTATTTCATCAATAAATTCATTGTTAATGAACTAAAATTTGGTGTTTTAATCCGGGAGTTTTTATATTGTTTTGTTCTTTTCAGACCTGATTTTTTAGACGCCAATGAATTGAAGTATTCAATATCCGAGATTATGGATTTATCGCAGAAAAAAGTCTTATCCGAGACCATCAATACTTATTTTTTTAAAGAGCAGTACTACTTAAAAACCGACGCTACTTTATCTAAATTTGCAGTACTAACAAAAACTACCAATGATGACATCAATGATTTTATCATATTAAAGTACCATCAAAATTTTATTGATTTAGTGAATATCCACCGTATTCAACATTTTATACTGCTTATTGATCAAGGAAAACACAAAGAGTTCACCATTGAATACCTCGGAAATCAATGTGGTTTTTCTACTCGACAGGCACTTTATCTCTCCTTTAAGAAGCTTAAAGGGTGCTCTCCTAGTGATTACATTTCTATGCTAAACAATTAGTAATCAAGGTAATTTATTATTAATTACCAACAACTCTTCCCGTTTACCGATTTTTTTTGCCCAAATATTCTTTTACCAATATTTTTGTCCAAAATTTAATCGGAGCAATGCTATTATGATCTCCTATAAAATGGTGTTGGCTCGATTCCTATTGATTCATTTTTTACGATTTAAAAAGAATAGTAATAGCACAAAAATGTAAACACGTTTATCATCCAGAATATCACAAATCACTAAAATCAAAAATCATTTAAAACAAACAATCATGAAAAAGTCAAATTTAATTTTATTCCTTTTAGCTTCATTTTTATATGTAAGCAATGCATTTGCTCAAGCTAATGTGCTTTCTAGCGGTATTTCTATTCAAGGTATTGCACGAGATGAAAATAACTCTGCTCTTGCCAATATGTCCTCATTACCTTTAGCATTTAAAATCTACTACCTAAATACAAATAATGCTGAGGTGGATATACAGAATTCATCTGCCAATGTAATAACAGATAATTTTGGTGTTTTCTCTTATGTAATGACTATTGACAAAACCTTGTTTACGGCTATTTGTAATACACAAGCCTATTTAAAAGTATCATCGGGGAGTACTGTTTTTTCTAACGAAAAATTACAAGCGGTACCTTATGCCATTCATGCTCAAAATGGTGTGCCAACGGGAACCATTATGGCTTATATTGGAGCCACTGCTCCAGAAGGTTGGCTACTATGCAATGGCGCTTTTTTTACTGATAACATTGCCAATGCGAAACTAAGAGAATTATTAGGAAGTTTCAATACCCCTAATTTGACGGCTCGTTATTTAAGAGGAACTGGAACAAGTGAAGGACGGGGTGGACTAGGATTGAAAGATTATCAATACGACGAATTCAGACCGCACAATCATGGTATAAGCCTTAATACCACTACCACTGGTAACCATTCCCACGTGACCTATTTTAGTAATGATGATTATAATTTGAGTGGTGGTTCGTATACTAATGGTACAGGTAAGGATTCTAATACTCAAAATAATCAAACTTTACCGACAAATACTACAGGCGATCACCAGCACCAAGTAATTGGGAATACAGCTGACACTGGTAATGCTACAGCCAATGAAACTCGCCCTTACTCTTATGGTGTGAATTACATCATTAAAATCTAATTGAGGTATTCCTCTATTCTACTAAAAACTATTCCTCTTTTTTAATACTACTTACAATGAAAAAAGTTGTTCTACTTGTTTTATTCCTTTTGAGTTTTGGCGCGTCATTTGCACAAGTACAAGAAAGAATAGGCGTTAAAAGTGTTATTGGAGCTGCCGCTTCGCGCACAGAAAATCTTAATTTGCAATTCACGCAACCTCGAAATGGGGTAAGTGGCAGCTTTACTCTCAAAAGTGTTGGGATACAAGTAGGTTTGCCTTATATGGGAGTTACAGACGTGGCACAAACGAATAATCCCAGTCAGAATTATGTTAGGGATTTGGGTTTTCCATGGGGTATTGCGTACCGTTACAAAACATTTTCTGAGGATTCCTTTACGGTATCAAAGGGATATTATACCGATAAAATTGCCATCAATTGGCAAGTTAGAGCTAATTTGGGTTTGATTACTGAATTTGCTATTTACCGTTCTACAGAAATTTCGAGTTCAAATCCTAGCTGGGGCAATCCAATAGCAACTGTATCTTCATCTGCTAGAAGTTATGATGATGTGAATACCCAAGGCGGAAAATTATATCGTTATAAAATTGTTGCTCGAGGTGTCGAAGCTTTTGAAGCTATTTATTCCTCTTATATTGAAGGAACCGGATATCGAAATCCATCGGGCGTTATCACGGGTAATGTGAGTTTTGACTCTGGCACTCCCGTAAAAAATGTCTTAATTTCTGCTAGTCCTACAGGTAGTACTTTAAATTTTGGGACTTCGCTAAAAATTCCCGGAAATGGTTATATCTCGGTGCCTACATTGCATAAAAATTTACAAGACGCATTTACCTTACAAGCCTGGGTAAAACCAGAAACTAATTTCAATAATGATGAAATTAAGTTGTACACATTAGTAAGTAATCAAAATAACAATTTAATATTTAAAGTAAAATATGGAGTAATTAATGGTAAAAATACCCTTACCCTTACCCTTGAACAACCCAGCAGAGGCGACCAAATTATCACCTTAAGCGATTATATTCCATCAGGAGAAGTGGACAATAAAGGAGATGATGTGTTAGTACCCATTACCGATGTGAATGGGTCGTTTACGCATTTTAGTGTTGTGTTGCGGAACAATCAACTTCCTGAATTTTACATCAATGGACGATTGATTACAGCCGCTTATGCCGCTAAAATAAACACTATTTTAAATAAGAACAAGACCCCTGGAACTACTGCTCCAACGGTTACTTATACAGCTACAGCGGTTAATGCTTATTTAAATACCAGTATAAGTGGAACTCCACAAACGTGGAGATCATTTGATTGCGGAGGGGGTAAAACAGCTTATTTAGATGAACTAAGGGTATGGGAAACCGCATTAACATCGGCTCAAATTCAAACCGATTTTAGAAGGTATATTAAAGGAAATGAATCCTATTTGCATACTTATCTTACAGCAAACGAAGGCACAGGCAATTTTGCTTATGATCTTTCATCCACCGGATTTGATTTTCACGGGAACCATGCAGACGTGAGTAGAAGTTTTGAACCAACAAGTTCAACTTCTATAGCTGGCCTTGTTCAAACAGGCTTGCTTGTAAACTTAGATCCAGCTCAAACTACCAGTTATCCTGGAACGGGAACTGTATGGACAAATATTGGAACTGGAGGAACTACGTATAATCCTACACTACCCGACGGACTAAGTTTCCCAACATTTAGTGGTACGAATGGAGGTATTTTTACTTTTAATGGTACAAATCAAGGGAATGCAGTTGCTAGAGGTGTTTTAGGGGATGATATTACCTTAAGTACCTGGTTTAAAACAACGTCGAACACTGGAAGTATAGGTGAATGGAAATCAGGGCGAGGATTAATAGATGCTTCTTGGAATTCAACTCGAAATGATTTTGGTTTAACAATGGGTCAGGGAAAATTAATGTTTGGCACAGGGAACCCCAATGTCACCATTACCTCTCCTTTAACCTACAATGATGGCAACTGGCATAATGTAATTGCTACCAGAACAAAAGCTACAGGCGCTCTTAGGATGTATGTAGATGGTATATTGGTTGCATCAGGAACAGGCAATACTAACACTTTAAGTCAGGCAGGCAACCTATATATCGGAAATTGGGTTAATCAAAGATCATTTGAAGGAAGTATGTCCGCCATACACATCTATAACACTGCACTGAGTGCAGCAGAGGTTCAACAAAATTATAATGCTTTATCCTCAAGATTCCAAAATAATGCTATATTCAGCACTACTAAATCAAGCTTTAGCACTGTCATACCAAGCAATACACAGTTGGGTATTTTAGGAGTAACAGATCAATATGGTAATTATACGATTTCCAACGTGCCTTATACCGGAAACGGAAATTCCTATACTCTTGTTCCTTCCCTTGGCGTACACAAGTTTAATCCAAACCAGCAAATGGTTTATGTGGGTGTGGGTGCTACAGTAATTAATAATGTAAATTTTAAGGATGTTTCCTCGTTTACCTTTAATGGACGCGCGCTATATGATAGTAGAGATGTTTTTCCTACCACAGCTGATGCTCCAATTACAGGAGATATCAACGATGATGAGGCGTACAATGCGTACGTAATAGGCAATCTGAAATATCAGAAAGGGGAATATTGGGCCGAGAAGAATGCGGCTGGACAAATTACTCTTTTGCGCAGGTATGCACCTATTCCTGTTCCTGGCGCTACTGTAAGCATTGATAACGAACCCGCGATTGATGAAAATAATGTAGCTATTGTGACTGATATTAATGGTCGATTTACCCTCCAAGTTCCTATCGGTCAACATGCCATTTCCATTTCAAAAAGTGGTCATGAGTTTTTATATGATGGTAGGTTTCCTGCTAAAACAACTTCGGTAGTTGCTGGAAACACTGTTGTTACTAATACGTATCAAGATTTTTATGAAGACCGAACCGAGGAGATTACATTTATCGACAATACAAAAGTAACGGTTATTGGGCGCGTAGTGGGTGGAGCAGATCAAGCCGATGAAGTAATTGGTTTTGGCGATACAGGCACAAAAACACATACGTATCTAGATGATAATAGAGTGAGTAGATCTATTAACTACACTTCCGTCAATAATATAGGTCAGGCCACTTTAACGCTTGGGCATATGCCTGCTGGATCATCTACCGTAACACCTAGTTACACTACTACAATTACAACCAACATTCAAACGGGAGAATTCCGCAAGAAGTTATTACCGCTAAATTATAACCTTTCTCAAAATGATGTGGTGTTTAAAAACGGAATAAATCCTGGCAATAGACCCTTATTAGACCAAGACAAAACATACAATTTTACGGCTATAAATTCTTCGAAAACACCCACTTTCTCAAAAGGTAGTTTTACTGTAAACGGAGAACCTTATCAAGAAATAGTGAAGCTTACCTATACCGCAACTCCTGAATTTAATGTACAGAGTCAAACTTCTGATGCTCAAATTACGGCTGACGGTAACACCTATACCATTGCGTCTAACCAAGAAACGCCAGTTTATAGTCAATTTGGGAGCTATGAAGTTCGAATTAAGGGCGTAGAAACTTATAAAAATCACGATAATAGCGTTACTGCTCCGGTGATTTCAACAGTAGCAGTTACTGGAGGCGAAATTATTGCAACCAATAATTTAGCCTTAGAAGATTCTGAAAAAACAGAAACTTCAGCAACTGACGATAGTATTTTGATTTATTCTTTTAGAGGAGGTATCCCGAATACCGATGCCGCAACTGGCTATAAAAGAAATATGAGTTTATTGTACCGATTAAATGGGATTGATTATCCATTAACGGGTTTCAAAAATGAAGGTATTCTTTTAGGAGGAGTTTCAGATGGTACACAATCTTTTGTTACAGCAGGGCCTGAATTGCCTGATTTTGTATTGCGAGATCCGCCAGGTTCTGGAAGTTCAGCAACTATTGATAAAGGTTCCTCTTTTACTTTTTCAAAAGAAAGTTCTTACTCTCTTAATAACGCAAGCGAAACTACGGGTACTGTTTCTTTAGGTTTTACAATGGAATTAGGAGGCTCCATTTTAGGCCCTGTTGTAAAAACAGAAGTTAGCAATGATATTTCTGTAGGATTGTCAATGGAACAATCTGCTTCTAATGGTAGCAGTGTTGAAAATACCTATACGTTTAATCAATCCATTTCTACAAGTGATGATCCCGGTTGGGTGGGTAGTGATGCCGATTTGTATATTGGCTATTCTGCAAATCAAATCTATGGTACTTATAATAAATTAACTGCCACAACTACTCAAAATAGTGCAGCGCCTATTCGGGTTGTTCCTTTAGCAAACACCACTGCAAATGTGATATATCCTAGAATTAGTACCGCAATCTATTTTAATGAAGCTCCTGAAAAAACCTTCTTTGTTTATTCTCAACGAAGTATCATCAATGATCTTATTCCAAAATACGAGCTGTTCGTTAGCCAGATAGACAGTGGAGAATTGATTCCAAATACAAATGGTGTCTTGTCTAAAAATGCCTATTTGAGCTCTATCAATCTTTGGAAAAAAATTATTTTAAACAATGAGCTTGCTAAATTCAAGGCCTATAATGACAAGGATCAGCTTAAAGCGTCTTTAAATAGTATTTTGGATGGATTAAAAAATCCGGTAACAAATCTTTTCTCTCCTGCGGCAAAAGATTTAAAGAATTTATTGAATGCTACATTTTTTGAAAATATTTCACTAGATGCCGGTGTGGGTGGCATTACAAAGTCTTATCAAGTAGATAGAATAAGTTCTAGTTCGCTTTCTTATGAATTGCAAATAGCTAATTCAGTAGGATTAGCTCTTGGTGCCGAGGTTAATGATACAGGATTTTCACTTGAAACTTCAGTAAGTAACGGTTTTGGACTAGGTCAATCTAGTTCGAATCAAAGTAGCAAAACCACCAATGTAAGTTATACATTGAGTGATACGGATGATGGCAACTTATTGAGCGTAGATGCGATTAATCCATTTGATGGTAACGGTCCTATATTTATTACTAAAGGGGGAGAAACTTCTTGCCCTAACGAAGGAGCGGAATTATCCCATTATTACAAATCTGGTCATCCCAATACTGCTGCCAACGCCACAATTGTAGCGCTCGCTGATGCGGATAGAGTTCCCTTATCTGTGGCTACAGTAGCGTTAGAAAAACCAGAAATTCAAGTCTTTTCATCTAATAATGTTACAGGTGTTTTTGAAGGCCGAAATGCAGAGTTTGTATTAAAATTAAGAAACCTGAGCAATGTGAATAAGGACGCTACCTTTTTGTTGGTAGTAGATCAAACTACCAATCCGGATAATGCGTTAATCAATATTGAGCCTAATGGTACATTAATCACTATTCCTGCGGGCCAAACGGTAACTTATACCATGACGCTTAAAAAAGTGAAGGCAGATCAATTTAATTACAACAATATCAAAGTGTCGCTTCAATCCACCTGTGATGACAATGCTTCGGACGATGTAATGGTATCTGCCAGTTTTGTCCCAGCTTGTTCTACAGTAAGTGTGATGTCGCCTGCGAACAATTGGTTGATGAACATAAATACTGCTTCTAATGGCACTTTAACTCGTCCGCTCAACATCAAATTAGGCAATTACAATACGACATTCTCCAGTTTCAAACAAATAAACTTAGAGTATCGCTTAAAAGGATCACCTAATTGGACAGGGCTAAAAACCTATTTCAAAAATCAAGCTGATTATGACGCAGCCATAACTGGCGGGGATATTAATGTGGAAATGATTGTTGGAAATGATTTAATCTATGCTTGGGATATTAAAGCACTAGGATTGCCTAATGGCACTTATGAAATTCGTGCCAGAAGTACTTGTTATAACGGTACCGTATACGAGTCGGCCATTGCACAAGGTATTGTAGACCTTACTGCCCCAGTTGTTTTTGGAACTCCAACACCTAAAAACGGTATTTTAGGACTAGGAGATGATATTGCAATTCGTTTTAATGAACCTATTAAACTCAATGGCACAGAAAGCCAGTTTTTATTTCAGGTACAAAAAAATCAGCCACCAGTAAGTCATCAAGTATCACTTGCTTTTAATGGTGCTAGCAATACAGCCACGATCAATAAACCTTACATCACTACTGGTAATTTTAGTATTGAGTTTTGGATGAAAAATACAAGTCCAACTGGTACATCTACTTTATTGAGCCAAACTGGAGGACTTAAAGTGGAATTAATAGATAATGTATTGAAATATACCCTTGGTGCAGCAACCATTAGTGCAACAATCTTGAAGGACGGTAATTTTAATCATTACACGCTCTCTTATAATGCGACCATTCCAAAGCTCAGTATTATTGAAAACGATTTGGAGTTGACATCGACTACCAATCCGAATCCTATTAGTACATTGAGTTTCACCAATGAGAATCCAATTGTTATTGGTGGTAACACGTTTAAAGGCAATATACATGATCTTAGATTGTGGAGTACAGCCGTAACAAGAGACCAATCCGTAGCCAATATGAATATCGCATTGAATGGCAATGAAAATGGAATTTTAGGTTTTTGGCCAATAAACGAAGGAAATGGCTCTATTGCTAATGATATCGCTAGGTTTAAAGATTTAGTGATTTTGAATGCCAATTGGGATATTCTCCCGAAAGGACATGCCTATGATTTTGATGGTACCAAGCTTTTAGCGACCACTAGTGGTACTTTGTCTAGAGTAGTGATCTCCAAAGAGATGAATGCTACGGTAACATTTTGGATGAAAACAGCGCAGACTAATGCAACCATACTGTCTAACGGAAAAGGAGATGGTACTGATATTCTAGAAGCTAATCAGTTCCGCAACAAATGGGCTTTCAACACCACTGCAAACGGAGGTCTTGAATTAGCAGCCGAAGGAAGTAGTTTTGCTTTTGGCACAGTACCCGTGAACGATAATGCTTGGCATCACGTTGCACTAAGCTTGACCAGAAATGGTGGTTTAAGTCTTTATATTGATGGCAATCAGGTGGGCTCTTACAGTGCAGCAGCTATTGGCGGATTTTCTGCTAGCAAGTTGTTTATTGGGGCACGAGGACAGGCCAATGCCACAAGCGATGCTGTTGATAGATTCTTCGTGGGTCAATTAGACGAGTTGTGTATTTGGAACTTGGCCAGAACTGCTGATCAGATAAAAGCAGACATGTATTTTGAACAAAATCCACAAAGCACCTCTGGCTTACTGTTTTATTCTAATTTTAATAAGCCGGAATTAGCGAATGCAAACGGACCGAAATACTTTTATCCTTATTCTGCCACAGAGCAACGTAGCGATTATTTCTTGTCTTATGTTCCTGGTCCTGCTCCTGCGCCTAGCATAGTACAAACAGGCTTGCTTGTTAATTTAGATCCGGGACAAACTACTAGTTATGATGGAACAGGAAGTGTATGGACAAATATCGGAAGCGGAGGAGCTACGTATAATGCTTCATTACGAAATTCACCGGTCTATAATGCTAATAATAGTGGAAACCTCTCATTCAACGGGACCAATCAATCTGCTGAAATCACTAGACCAGTTCAGGATGATTTCACCTTGAGTGCTTGGTTCAAAACGTCCTCAACTGCGGGTTATTTGGCTGCTTACAATTGGCAGCATGGAATTGGTATTATAGATGGGACTATTCATACTACAGTTAATGACTTTGGTGTTACCATGGCTCAAGGAAAACTAATGTTTGGAGTCGGTAATCCAGATGTTACCATTACTTCTCCCAATACCTATAATGATGGTAATTGGCATAATGTAATGGCTACCAGAACAAAAGCTACAGGCGCAATGAATATGTATGTAGATGGTATATTGGTTGCATCAGGAACAGGAAATACCAACTCGCTGACTAGCCCATCGGCGTTAAGATTTGGAAATACTCTTACATATGATACTTATTTCCAAGGAAGTATGTCTGCCATTCATATTTACAACTCTACCTTAACAGCAACTCAGGCTCAGACCAATTTTGATGCACTAAAAGGAAGGTTTTATACGCAGCCAGCTACTGGTGGTTCTACTCTAGGAGGTAGTATCACTTTTACAGCTGTATCACCAGCCATAAAACCGTTTCGTTCCACAGAAAGTTTTGTCGTGAATCCGATAATCAATGGCGATGAAATTATACTAGTTGTGAGAGACGCTGTTGATAATTGGGGCAGTATTGAAGGAAAAGTAGCCAATATCACAGTGTCTGCCTTGAACGATATGTACGACAACCCTCAAGCTTCACCTCAGACCTGGACTGCTTTTATCAATAAAAATCCAATTAAAATGTTTGTTGAAGGGCAAGGTGATATTGTAAATCTGGTAAAAACTACTGATTTGCCTTTAACATTCCCAATCACTGTGGTGAATCAAGGAGGTAAAGCTGACCGGTATTCCTTTACTGTACCTAGCTGGTTGAAACTTTCGTCCACTTCTGGAATTCTTGATCCTAATAAGTCTATAACAATTATGGCTACGGTGGATATGAATTTAGCCCCAGGTGCTTATAATAATATCATATCCTTAACTACAAATTATGGAATCGATAATAAAATTCAATTGAATTTAAGGGTATTGGTAAAAGAACCCGTCTTGAATTTCAATCCAGCTAATTATACGCAATCGATGAACATCATCGCTAAAATAAAAGTGGATGGAATCCTCTCCAATGATATTTATGACAGAATTTATGCTGTAGCCCAAGTATCTAGCGGATTAGAGGTTAGAGGAAAGGCGGCTCTTGCTTATGATACCCAACTGAATACGTACAATGTATTCCTAACGGTCTATAGCAATGTGGCCAGTGGTGAAAATATTTCTTTCTTTATTTGGGATGCCTCACAAGGGAATTTTTTAGAAGGGACTTTAAACACCTCAGTTGACGTACCTTTTATTGCAGACTCCGTAATTGGTAATTTTACAACGCCCGCCATCTGCGAAAACACAACTGTTTCGGGACAATTGGTTCCTTTACAGCAAGGTTGGACTTGGGTATCGTTTAATGTGAATGATCCTAGATTTGGAAGTTTAAATAGCTTGACTGCCGGGGTTGATTTAAGTACTTCAGATCTTATTCAATCAAATGCACCTGCTTTATTTGACTCGTATCAGTTCTATGCAACTGGTTCTGCCAGCAATGGATGGTCTGGAGGGATTACCTCTAGTGGAGGAGTTTCAACCAACAAGATGTATAAGATTAAAATTGCAAGAGGAGGTGAATTTAGACTGAAAGGAGTCCCTGCAGATTTAAATACTTGGTCTTTCAGCTTACTAGCCGGTTGGAATTGGTTGCCTTATGTTGCCAATAAAAATATCCCAATAGGAGATGCTTTAGCCAATTTGAATCCAGCGGATGGTGATCTAATCAAATCGCAAAGTTTGTTTGCAATTTACAGTAGCACTTCCCGTGCATGGAAAGGTACGCTGACTTATTTGAATCAATCAGAAGGATACATGATCAAAGTGGCCAATGCACAGACCTTAACCTATCCATCTTATATCAATAAGATTAATGCCAGATCTGCTGCGCCAATAAAAATTATTGGACAAAAAGAAATAGTAATAAACGGAAGCAATGCTAATAAAGTTAAGGGCTTAAATGAGGGGGTTACACCAACCTTTGCCCTTTCTGCTGATTATTCTAAATTTGCCAATACCATGAATGCAGTAGTAAAATTACCGGAAGGTTTTAACGAATTGTATTTTTACAATGACGCACATGAATTGCGAGGTAATTGCAAAACAATCAATGTAGAGGGTCAAGAACTAGCGTTTATAACCATTTATGGAGAAAAACCAGAAATTCTAACCGCATTTATTGGTTCAAATAATCGCAACCAACAAACGACCAAAACGTTTAAATTCGTTTCTGATGTGTTACTGGGAACTATTGCTGAACCAATTGTAATAGAATTGGCTAAACAAGAATTGAGTATCTACCCAAATCCATTCCACAATGAATTAAAAGTTGTTTTGGATAGTAAAGCAAAAGGAGCGGCTAAAATCATAATTTACAGCATAACAGGACAGACATTATTCGATAAAAATTTCGATGTAAATGCAGGAACAAATGTATTAATGATACAACCTACCGTTCCTACTGGTACTTATATGTTGAGCGTACAAGTTGATGGAAAAGTGACGTTGAATAAAATTATAAAAGAGTAAATAAATTTGATATGAAAAAAAGAGCCATTATTTTACTATTCTTTTTAGTTTCATTTGGGCGATTAGTTGCGCAAATCCCAACCTGGAAAGTAAATGAATCTGATTATCAATATACCATGACTTTTGTGGCTAAACTTAACGTTGATGGCGTTCCATTAACAAATTCAAATGATATGGTAGGTGCTTTTGTAGGGACTACTTGTCGAGGTGTTAGTAAACTGACCTATGTGGCCAATGCAAATTCTTATTTTGCTTATCTCATCGTTTTATCCAATAACCCCGGTGAGGCCATTACTTTTAATTTATATGATAGCTCAAAAAACAAAATCACAAAAGTGAGTAAAACAATCAATTTTGTGGCCACCCAAAATCTCGGGAATTTGTTTCAATCCTATAGTATTGCAGAGCCAGCGCTGAATAACAAAGCGGAAATTGTATCTTTTGATTTTTTAAATATCAACAAGATATCCTCTGTAATTAGTTCTGGATCTGTGAAGCTGGGTATATCTCAAGGGAATCCTTTAACTGATCTCACGCCGGTATATGTATTAAGTAATGGGGCTCGTCTTTATAAAAATAGAACACTACAAAGTTCTGGAACAACAAGCATGAGTTTTAGTGACCCAGTTACTTTCGAAGTATTATCTGAAGACGAGTCCACTTTAGTAAATTATACTGTTGAAGTAACGCCATCGCTAGTTCCAGCTGTGTTTTATAAGAAAGACGTATTTTGTTACGAAGGAGGGGTTATTAAAGTACTGTTTCCCATAGAAAAGGAGAATGTTGTTTTAACCAAAGGAGGGGTTACTTTGTCTACTCAAAGTATTACTGCTGGACAAGCCCTTTTTAGTAATTTAACTGAGGGAACCTATCAAATTAGTGTAGGCGGAAATGTCAAGGAAATTAAAATTAATTTAAAACCAACATTATGAAGAATGTAACGTTTAGTTTTTTGATTGTACTTATGACGGCCTTTTCAAGTTGTTCTAAAGACGACGATTTCAAAACAATAACCCCTGCAAGTATCAATTTTGTTCATGAAGACGGTTCGCCGATAGCACAAAATGAGTGCATTAATCCTACTACAAATTATGCGCTGTTAATTAAGGCGAATGCTAATGGAAAGGGTGCTTTTAAAGCAACAACAATTGAGTATACCTTAAACGGAACGACTAATGTCATTACTTTTTCTAATGATAAGCAACAATTAATTGGAGTGAAACTTAACGCTGGGTATAATATTGCAGAAATTGTAAAAAGTGATTACAGGGCAATTCTTTATTTTAACTCACATGAGAATTTTGAGTTAGTGCCGTAATTAAAATGAATCCAAATTACAAATATATCACGTAAACTTTTTAGCTGATCGTGGAAGAATCTATCTCGAAGATTACGATATGAAATAGAATGAGGATGGGGCAATATATTTGTAAAAGTGGCGCGATTTTTATGAAGTGTTTGGATAACCTAATCAGTTATTTGAGGAGGTTAGAAAATTTTGTTTTTTTAAATACCTTTGTTTTATGATATATAATTTATAAATTAAAAATCTATCTATTTGATTTTAAGATAATTGAATAATTAATCATTGAGGAAAAACTGCAACTTTCTCCAATAGGGGGAGCATTTAAAAAGACTTTACATTTTGTAAGGTCTTTTTTGTTTTTTAGTGTTAGCATAAATCGTTCAGGACATCTTTCTTGAACTCTTCTATTTGGTTTTTCATTTGTTTTATTTCCTTCAGCTTCTGTTCAAGCGATAATAATTTTTCCTCAAGAATATTTAATTTCTCCTCTTTAGTGAATTTATCTTTATACCAAGCATCAATAATTTGCCCGATTTCTCGTATTGTAAAACCTACAGATTTAGCATCACTAATGAATTCTAATTTTTCTATTGTTTCTTCATCATAATGAAAATAATTGTTTGATTTAATAGAATCATCCCGCTTTCCTTCAATCAATCCTGACTTTTCATAGAAGCGAATAGTATGGGGAGAAATCCCCGTAATTTTAGCTATTTCATTTATTAACATACTGCAAATATATGTGTTGAAAATTAAATATTAACCATAGACTATACTCTAATGTTGTATGTTTGAATTTATCAAGGTAAGTTTGTTCAAAACTAACAATTCAAATATATGAAAAAGACAATTTTAATTACAGGAACCTCAAGCGGGATTGGAAAATCAACCGTTATTGAATTTGCAAAAAAGGGATGGAATGTAATTGCTACACAAAGAAATCCCGAAAAAGAAACTGACTTTAAGGCATTTAGTAATGTGAAACTTTATCCTTTAGATGTTACAAATCTTGATAGTATCACTCAAGTATTTAAGAAAGTAAAAGAAGAATTTGGAACTATTGATGTTGTGGTTAATAATGCGGGGTATGGAGTAGATGGAGCTTTTGAAGCTATGTCTGACGAGGTTATTGAAAATCAATTCAACACAAATGTATTTGGATTAATGCGAGTAACAAGAGAGGCGATAAAAGCAATGCGCCCCTGTGGTGGCGGAATAATCATTCAAATTTCAAGTATGGGTGGGAAAATTACTTTCCCATTATATAGTATTTATCATTCAACAAAATTTGCGGTTGAGGGTTTTACAGAGTCATTGCATTATGAATTAGCACAATTCAACATTAAATTAAAACTCATCGAGCCAGGTCCAATTGTAACAGATTTTTATGGAAGAAGCCGACAATTCATTAAGCCAGATTTCACAAATGAGTATGATAACTTTATTTCAAAATTTAATGCTGCTGCGGAAAAAGTTATCAAAGATGCAGAAGGACCTGAAGTGGTTGTTAAAACAATTTTTATAGCCGCAACAGATAATAGTAATAAGATGCGATATGCTATTGGAAAACCCGGTCCGTTACTATTAAAGCTTAGAAAATTACTTTCGGATAAATTATATTTTTTAATGGTTAAAAAAAGCTATAATATCTAATATGCTTTTCTGATGGCTATTGAAAATATCTAAATACTTGTTTTTATGATAGTTATTAAGGAAGTCATAGCGTCAAATTTGCAACTTTCTCCAATAGGGGGAGCATTTTAAAAGACTTTACATTTTGTAAGGTCTTTTTTGTTTTTATGGGTCAAACAATTTCCGTTTTCTTTACAGACCAAAGTTGCTTTGATAAAAAAATCGCATTTTCTTATCATATTTAATTACCTTTGATAAA
>CAZHVE010000042.1:10699-18228 GCA_964535705.1 uncultured Flavobacterium sp. | reverse complement strand
TTGATTTAACTTTAACCGTTGTAGCGGTATTCAAAGTTTCACAATTTACGCCTGCTGGAAGTATCCAAGCATACGAAGTAGCTGTTCCTCCTTGAGTGGTAAACGGAGTAGCAGTCAACGTTAATTCCGTTGATTTTCCAGTGTATGGCCCTACTTTAGTCACTGCTGTTGTTGTTGAGATAGCATCATCAGTTAATACTAACTTAGTTGGAGCAGTTGGTACGGCTCTGGCCAATGTTAATGTTCTAGCTGTAGATGGTCCACAACCGCCTACTGATTGAACTACTATTGGTAAAGCTCCAATTGTTTTAACTTCAGGACCATCGAATGTAACCGTAATTACATTTCCTGTAACATCACCTATCGGATTCACACCCGGAGGCAATGTCCAAGCATAGCTAGCTGCTGTAGAAGCCTCTGCAGCTATCAAAGTGAATACCGTTTCAGTTCCCATGTACGGACCTACTTTAGTGATTTTAAGTAAAGAGTTAAGACCTACTAAACCAGTAACAGCAGGAGTTGGAGGAT
Organism: uncultured Flavobacterium sp.; assembly: GCA_964535705.1. Classification (GTDB taxonomy): domain Bacteria; phylum Bacteroidota; class Bacteroidia; order Flavobacteriales; family Flavobacteriaceae; genus Flavobacterium. The sequence continues at coordinate 17,700 of CAZHVE010000042.1, read as the reverse complement.
CTATAACTGCAGGAGTTATTATTCCTTTGAAATGAGCTGCAGTATCAGCACTTGTCATCACTAATGACGTTGGAGCCTTAGGTAGTGTGGTAGTCAAAGCAAGCGCTTTTGGTAAAGAAATACAACCATTAGCATCTACTATTTTTACTGTCACTGAACCAATAGATCCTGGTGTTGCGCTTACATCTTCAAAGCTAATATCAGCTTGACCTCCGTCAGGAACTATAACCGCTCCAGTTGGAGCAGTCCATATATAAGAACTAGCACCTGTTGCAGTAGCCGTGAAAGTTACCGGATCCGATGAACCAATGTATTTACAAATGTTTTTAGCCTCTAATGATGCTAAAGCCGTTAGTGTAGTCGGTAAGTTATTAATCGTAGCGGTTAATGTTGCTCTTGGACTAATTACGCCACTTGACATCACTTGAGCTACCCAATATTGTTTAGTAGCTGTTGGTGTTGGAGCTGATGCTAATGCAGTTCCGCCAGTAGCAGCAGTATACCATTTCAATGGGTTTGTACCTAAAGCAACTGCAGTCAAAGCAGAAACTGATCCTTTACAGAAAGCAATGTTTGCAGCAATTGGAGCCACAGGAGTAGGTACCGCTTTTGAGAAAAAGATGTTATCTACATATATTGTTCCTGAACCTACAAACATCAATTGTCCTACTCTATTGAGTTCAAAACCTGGAGTAGCAGTTGTAAGAGCTGATACAGGAAATTCAATTGAATTCCAACCTGGATTTAGTGTAATAGCTCTGTTTGCTACTCTTTCAATATCTGGGCTTCCAGCACCACCTACTTGATTGATTACTCTAAAATCTACCGCTGAAGTACCAGCACCATAAATATCTAAATGAACAGTATCATAAGAAGATATATCAAGTACTGAACCCAATTGAATACCTTGGTAGTTAAGATTAGAATATCTAATAGTAGGGTTTCCAGCAATACTTTCTAAAGCGTATTGTGTAGATTGTCCCCAGTTTGGAAAAAATTGAGTACCTGCAACATTTGAATAACCTGCAGCATCACTAAAGATAGATAATACTCTATCAGCAGGAATAGTAGGTGTTGGAGCAGCCGAAGCTAATGAAACTACTAAAGTTGCTTGTGTACTTCCAGCACCTAAACTTCCATCAGCAGCTTGTGTGGCAGTAATGATAGAAGAACCTGCACCTACAATAGTTACTGTAGTACCATCTATTGTTGCAACATTAGTATTGCTACTAGAGTAAGTAAATGCACCAGCACTGCTAGAAGTTGGAGCAGCCAATTCAAAACTAGCATCACCAACTACTTTAGCAGGAACTGTTAATGCTCCTATAGTTGGAGAAGGCGCCCCTGTTGCTGCTCTGTAGAAATAAAAGTTATCTACATATACAGTAGAACCACCAGATTGTGGGTCAATTAATAACTGTGTAATTTTTGATTTATTGATAGATCCTCCAAAGGTTGACATAGGAATATCTCTACTTCTCCAAGAACCCGTTTGTGTTGGATCTTCTACAATAGTTGTTGCGTCTCCACCATCAACGGTATTAACGATTTTTAGTATTAGAAGATTTGGGTCAGCAGTCCAGTAATCAATGTGCAGTGTCTCCATTTGTGTTAAATTGATACCACTATCATAATTAGTAACCATTCCTAAAAATTCACCACCGAATTTCCAAGTGTCATTTCCTGCAATAGATTCAACCGAAAAAGGAGCTGTTGCTAATTCTGACCACTCTGTTGGAAGTTCGTCTAATGCTACATTAGCATAAGCCCCACTAAAAATAGATACTACATCCCAAGCATTTCTTGTTGGAGGAGTTGGTGCAGCTGTACTAGGAGGAAATCCTTCATCTATAGAACCATCACAGTCATTGTCTAAACCATCAGCAATTTCAGTTGCTCCTGGATAAGAAACACTACTTGAATCATTACAATCTGTACCGTTTGTAACAGAACCTACTATAGGCGTTGTAGAAACAGTTGCAGCACCTGCACCATATCCATCACCATCGGCATCAACATAATAGCTACTAGAACCAGCAGGTACTTTCCAGAAATACATGTTGTCAACATAAACAGCACCGCCACTGGAAACCAACACAAGTTGGTTAATGTTAGCTCTTGTGGTTAACCCTATAAATTCAGACAAAGGAAGGTCAAAACTGTTCCATCCATTTTGAACTGGAGTACGAGTAACTTCGTGATCTCTGTCATCACCACCTCCATAAGCTCCATCAGCACCAAAATCTACTATTTTAACTTTGAAAGTAGTACAATCAGGAGTCCACATATCAATATGGAAAGTTTCCATTGATGTAGCGTTAATTTGATTTGCTGGATTGATGTCTATACCTGCATAATTTAAGGCAGTGTATTTTAAGGTAGAATTACCATCAATACTAACTGTTTCTTGATCAGCAGCGCTAGACCAGCTTGTTCTAAAAGTTGAAACTCCTACATTCGTATAAGCACCACTAAATATAGAGATAACATCTTCGGCAGCTTGTGTCGGTGTGTTAGCTGCTACAGTTGGAACTGCTACAGGAGGAGGTGGTGCAGCTACTTCGTTAGATAACACGAAACGCCACCATGCGCCATTTGTTAAAGCTACATCTACCGTTAATGTTGTAGAAGTTAAACTAGTAAGTAGGTAAGTTATAGAAGCTGGAGCAGCACTTGGGCTACTGATTTCAGAATCAGTAATAACTTTTGCAAGTCCTAGGTGAGCACCAACACCAGTAAGTGTTAATGTTGTTGCAGTAGAACTGTAGGTTGCTGCATTTGAGCCATCGTGAGGAGCAACTGGTGTTCCGCAAGCGTCAGCGCCTCCTTGCCATCCTTCAAGGAAAGTTGAACCTTGTTGTACGTTGTGAAAATCTCCATCAGCATCGAAGACATACTCGTCGTCGAAAAAACAAGCTCTTGCTCCTGAACTAGCAGCAACACTAAAATAATTCGTTTGCCCTTGTCCACCACCAACACCGAATGATGTCACTTTCCAGGTTCCCACAAGGGTTTGCGATTGTCCTAATGAAATAGTCATCAGGAAGAATAACATAAGTAATTTTTTCATAATAAAAAAGTTTAAGATTAGAGTGGCAAGATAAAAATCAATTCGAATATAATTACTTTTTGTAGACGTAAGGTAACTATACAAAAACACTACAAGAAAAATTGTCCATAATTTTTTAAAAAAACCGCTTGAAACACTTGAAATAAAAGGATTTTTCAAATTGCTGTTAAAAACCTAAGAAAGGGTATTTTTAGAAAATAGCCTAAATTGATGTGTTATTGATGTGTTTTTGAGGTTGGTTTTTTATGGTTTTTCACAAATGCGTAAGGGGGAATTCGCATAAAAAACGTCATGAAATACGAATTATAAAAAAAAAACACTTCAAAATAATGATTTAATACTTCTTAAATCGTTATTGTTTTAGGAAAAAAATTAGTATATTCTCATAATTTACCTCTTATTTTTAGAGATTGCTAGCTGAGGCCCTGTATTTACAGGAGATTTCGCTTTATTCTATCCATTTATTAGGCTATTTGTCCTGAAATTATCAAGCACACTCTTCGTTTGTACTGGAATAATGAATAATACTGATTTCATGATTTCAAAAAACAGCTCCTAAATCCCCCTGTTTTTTTGTTTGTGTGTATTTTCATTTACCTTTGCCCGAGGAATGCCCTACCATCATAGCTAATTATATAACTTCCAAATGAGGATTTTCTTTTTCGTATCTCTTTTCGTATTGCCTACATTGCTTTTCTCTCAAGAAAAAAAGACCAGTGGATTTGATTTTAACGGTCGTTACAACAGCTCTGATTCTATACAGAAACCCAAAGCAAAAGCGGCTACCCTTGACCTGTATCGCATCAGTACTTTAGAACGTGACACTACTTATATCGATACTTCGCTAAGCATTCAAAAAGAATACAGCCATAATTACCTGCGAAAAGATACTTTCGGCTTGTTGCCTTTCCCGAACGAAGGGCAAACCTATACTACTTTACAGTACGGTTTGAGTGAGTTTTCCCCATATCCTGAATTTGGTTTTACCGCAAAGCACTTTAATTTTATCGAAGCCAACCAAGTTCGCTATTGCTCGGTGGCCACCCCCGTTACGGAACTCTATTTTAAGTCGGTTATGAAACAAGGTCAATCTGTAGATGCCTTCTTTACTCTGAATACGGCACCCAGACTTAATTTTTCTATTGCCTACAAAGGATTGCGCTCCACAGGTAGATATACTAACCAACTGACTAGCACTGGAAATTTTAGGTTTACCACCAGTTACAACACCAAAAACCAGCGCTATTTTGCCAACGCCCATTTCACTTCCCAAGATATCCTCAACGAAGAAAATGGCGGCATCACCACCATCGAAGATTTCGAAAGCGGGAACCCGGATTATGACAATAGGGAACGACTGGAGGTTTATTTTAAAGATGCCAAGTCTTTCCTGAAAGGAAAACGCATTTTTGTGGACCATATTTTTAGAATCAATTCCCTCAAAGGAAACAACAATCTATACGTCACTCATCAATTGAATTACGAAAATAAATTTTTCGAATACAATCAAGCTACAGTGCCTTCGACTCTGGGCAACACAACAGTTTATAGATATGGGGATGCCTATATAGCTAGTGGCATAAACGACCAAACGCGTTACAACAAAATGCACAATTCCTTTGGGCTTATTTATGAAAATACAACCTTGGGGAAATTTAAGTTTTTTGCCGAAGATTTCAGGACTAATTATTACTATAGCAAAATCTTACTTCTCGATAGTCAAACCATACCGGCTGAATTAAACCAAAACATTAACAGCGCAGGTGGTCAATATGAGTATCAAAAAAACAAATGGAACGGTAAATTCTGGTATTCAAGATCAGTGACCAACGAGTCTTTGTCTCATCTGGACGCCAGGCTGAATTATGCACTGAACGACGAAACCCAACTGGCATTCGGATACCAAAGCCTGAACAAATTGCCGAATAACAATTATGAATTGTACCAAAGTAGTTTTGTGAATTACAACTGGTTCAATACGTTCAAAAATGAAAAGATAAATGCCGTCAGTGCCAATTTAACTTCCCCATGGATTACCGCATCACTCCAATTGTCTACCCTACAAGATCATTTGTATTTTGAAAATGTAGCCACCGATGTCCAACAGCAAATAGTCGCACCCAAACAATACAGCAGCACCATCAATTATGTGTCTGTGAAAGTCAATAAGGAATTCCGACTCGGGAAATTTGCCTTAGACAACACTTTTTTATATCAAAAAGTGGATCAACCCGATTTTATCCTCAACGTACCCGAATTGGTTAGCCGCAATACGCTGTATTATTCTACTACTATGTTTGAAAAAGCGCTGTATTTGCAAACGGGGGTTAGCTTGAATTACTTTAGCCGTTATTTTGCCAATGATTACAATCCTTTAATCGGCGAGTTTTTCGTTCAAAATAAAAAGGAAATCGGCAATTATCCCAACCTTGATTTTTTTGTGAATGCCCGCATTCAAAGAACCCGTATTTATTTTAAGGCAGAACATTTCAATTCTTCACTCTCGGGCAATAATTTTTATGCGGCACCCAATACTCCCTATCGTGATTTTATGATTCGTTTTGGCTTGGTTTGGAATTTCTTTCAGTAGCAATACCAATTTATCTTTCGGTTCATCGACTTTGTTTATATTTGTACCGTAACGAATTCTCCCATGAAAATAATCCCTGAACTACTTTTAGAAGATTACAAAAAAAACTTCCCGCTAGGATTGGAAGAGAAGTTTGATTCGCTCCATGATGCTGATATTTCTGCTGGTACTTTTAGTTTTTACACTTCGGTTGCCTCGGTGTTTTCCAGCAAGATCGAAGGAGAGGAAATGGAATTGGATTCGTATATTAAACACAAAAAATTCGGCATTGAGTTCCTTCCGGATTACACCAAGAAAATTGACGATTTGTATGACGCCTATTGGTTTGCAAAAACAAGCCCTTTGGATAAAAATACGATTGGCCAAGCGCATATTCTTCTAGGGAAAAATATCGTTGCGAAAAATCAGCAAGGCAAACACCTTGTCCAAAATATGTTTGTCACCAATGATGACGGGCGAATTGAATATGTGGCGGCACTTCCGCATCAGCTAGAGGATGAAATGGTCCGGCTTTATGACGATATGGAGTCTCTTCTAAAAAAACAATTGAGTTTTCCCGAAATTTTTTATTATGCTAGTTTCATTCATTTGGTTTTTGTGAAAATTCATCCTTGGAATGATGGCAATGGGCGTTCTGGAAGATTGTTAGAAAAATGGTTTTTATCCAAAAAACTCGGAGAAAAAGCTTGGTATATGCAAAGCGAAAAATACTATTATCAAAACCACCAATTGTATTATGATAACCTGAGAAGATTAGGTTTTGAATACGAATCTCTAGATTATTCCAAAGCGATGCCTTTTCTGGAAATGTTGCCCAAGTCACTTTTGTTGTAAAGGCAAAGACACTATGAATTCAAAAATTGTAGTCTAAAATCTAAAATCTAAAATCAAATTGACCTTCACCGCCATCGATTTTGAAACCGCCACTGCTTTTCATCCGTGTTCGGTAGGTATTGTTACTGTCGAAAATGGGGTGATTGTTGACGAATATGTGACCTTAATCAAACCGCCAAACAATCAATACAACCCGTTCACGATAGCGGTTCATGGTATTTATCCACGAGATACGGCAAACGCAAAAAACTTTGCGCAAGTCTTTCCCGAAATCCAAAAACGGCTAAAAAATAGGCTTGTTGTGGCGCATAACGAAAGTTTCGACCGCAATGTGCTTGCCAAATCAATGGCACTCTATGGCTTGGATTATGCTTCTTTGAATTTGGCTTCCAGATGGGAATGCACCGTGAAAATTTACAAAGCCAAAGGGTTAAAGCCCGCCAAATTGAGTGATTGCTGCCGAGAAATGAAAATTGCTTTAAACCACCACGAAGCCTTATCGGATGC
>CAZHVE010000042.1:0-10599 GCA_964535705.1 uncultured Flavobacterium sp. | reverse complement strand
ACTATCTTTGGAAATTCAAGCAGTTCGACACCCTGAATTTAAAAACTTCCAATGGAGAGGAAATCGTAATCGTCCACGTTGGACATTATTTAGCACTTGCCGGCCCCGATTTTTTCAATGCTCAGATTAGCATTGGCGACCAAAAATGGGCCGGAAATGTAGAGATTCACCTAAAATCTTCGGACTGGTATGCGCACCATCACGAAAGAGATGCCAACTATGAAAACGTGATTCTGCATGTGGTTTGGGAACACGACACCGAAATTTACAGAAAGAACAACAGCGAAATTCCGGTTTTGGAACTCCGGCACTACGTCGAAACGACGACAATTGCCAATTATCAATCCTTGGTCAGCCCGAAATCTTGGATTTTCTGCGAAAAGCAATTAAAAACCATTGCCGATTTTACTTTAAGAAATTGGCAGGAACGCTTGTTTTTTGAACGCTTGGAACGAAAATCAAAACCCATTTTTGAATTGTTGGAGCAAACCCATCAGGATTGGGAAGCGGTCTTATTTTGTCTTTTGGCCAAGAATTTCGGTTTGAACACTAATGGGGAACTCTTTTTGAAAATCGCCCAATCGATTCCGTTTTCCGTTATAAGAAAGGAAAGTTTTGAGGTTGAGAATCTAGAAGCACTACTTTTAGGAAGCGCCGGGCTATTGGACACAGAAAAGGAAGATATGTATTACAAGGATTTAAAATTCAGGTATTTCTATTTGTTGCAGAAATACCAATTGGAAAAGATTAGTTCGGAACCCGTTCAGTTTTTCAAGCATCGTCCCGATAATTTCCCTACGATTCGGCTTTCGCAGTTAGCGAATTTGTACCACAACCAACAAAATTTATTTTCGACAATAAGCACTTCAAATTCGCTTGCAACTATATACAAAATCTTTGGGGTTGCCGTTTCGGCTTATTGGCAAACCCACTATCAGTTTGATAAAGAAAGTCCCAAAAAGTTAAAAAAACTTTCCCAATCGTTCGTTGATTTAATCGTGATTAACACCATTATGCCACTTCAATTTGCTTACGCCAAAAGTCAGGGCAAGGAAAATTCCGAAGACTTAATTCAGTTGTTAAACGAGGTTGCCCCGGAAAAAAATGCGATCATGGACAAATTCAGTTCTTTTGGAATTAATCCCAAAAATGCTTTCGATTCCCAATCTTTATTGCAACTCAAAAATGAATATTGCAACAAAAGCCGTTGCCTAGAATGTGCTATCGGCATGGAACTGTTGAAAAAAAGTTAATTTTTTTAAATATTTTTATTCATGAATTTGAAAGGTCTCAACATAAAAAAAAACCACTTCATTGAAGTGGCTTTTTGTAGGTATTTTTTGTTTTTTTATCTTTTATCCATCGATACAAATTCTCTCAAACCGTACCCAGTGTAAACTTGTCTAGGTCTTCCGATAGGCTCCTTGTTTAATCTCATCTCTTTCCATTGGGCTATCCAACCTGGCAATCTGCCAATGGCAAATAGGACCGTAAACATATCGGTAGGGATTCCTAAAGCTCTGTAAATAATTCCAGAATAGAAATCCACATTTGGATATAATTTTCTGCTAACAAAATACTCATCGGCCAACGCTAATGCTTCTAATTTTTTGGCGATATCTAAAATAGGATCATCAACACCTAATGTTGCCAAAACTTCATCAGCCGCTTTTTTGATGATTTTCGCTCTTGGATCAAAGTTTTTATACACTCGGTGACCAAAGCCCATCAATCTGAAAGGGTCGTTTTTATCTTTGGCTTTCGCCATGTATTTTTCAGCATCTCCACCATTTGCTTGGATTTCCTCCAGCATTTCAAGAACCGCTTGATTTGCGCCTCCGTGTAATGGACCCCAAAGTGCCGAAATTCCGGCAGCAACAGAGGCAAATAAACCAGCATGGGAAGAACCTACCATTCTTACTGTGGATGTTGAACAGTTTTGTTCGTGATCCGCATGAAGGATAAACAATTTGTCTAAGGCTTCCACCACTACCGGATTTGCTTTATAGGGTTCGGTTGGCAATTTGAACATCAATTGCATAAAGTTTTCAACGTATCCTAAAGTATTATCATAATAATTCAATGGATACCCCATGCTTTTTCTATACGTCCAGGAGGCAATGACAAGAAATTTTCCTATTAATTTACAAACCGCTTCATACAATTCGTCTTTGTTCTCTGGATTTACAGCTTTAGGATTAAAAGCAATCAAAGAACTGGTCAAAGCGGACAAAACACCCATTGGATGTGCCGTTTTAGGAAAACCATCAATGATGTTTTTCATTTCCTCATTGACCAAGGTGTGTTTTCGGATATGGGTCTCAAAATCTTTTAACTCTAACGATGTAGGCAATTCCCCAAAAATCAATAAATAACTTACTTCAAGAAAATTTCCTTTAGCTGCTAATTCTTCTATAGAATAACCTCTATAATGTAAAATTCCCTCTTCTCCATCCAAAAAAGTGATTTCGCTTTTACAAGAACCTGTGTTTTTATATCCTGGATCTAGTGTGATTGCTCCTGACAAATCACGTAATTTACTAATATCGATGGACATCTCATTTTCACTTCCAATAAATATTGGAAACTCATATTTTTTGCCTTCGATTTCAAGTGTTGCTGTTTTTGACATAGTGTAATTAGAAATAATTTTTGAGTAAAATAATTTTCCAAAAATAGACTATTTCGATGGAATTAAAAAATGGAATTCGCAATGAAAATGTTAAAACACAAAAAAAAAGCCATTTATAGTACATAAATGGCTTTTTAATAAAATTAGTATGTTTATTTTATTTTAAATGCATTTTTACCAGGGAAATAAGCAGTATTTCCTAATTCCTCCTCTATTCGTAAAAGCTGATTGTATTTCGCCATACGATCCGAACGGGAAGCTGAACCAGTTTTTATTTGCCCACAGTTTAAAGCTACTGCCAAATCAGCAATAGTGTTGTCTTCTGTTTCTCCGGAACGGTGTGACATCACCGAAGTATATCCGGCATTTTTCGCCATATTTACTGCAGCAATTGTCTCGGTCAAAGTACCAATCTGATTCACTTTTACCAAAATAGAATTGGCAATTCCTTTTTCAATTCCAGTAGAAAGACGCTCCACATTGGTTACGAATAAATCGTCACCAACCAATTGAACTTTGTCTCCTATTTTTTCGGTTAACAATTTCCATCCGTCCCAGTCGTTTTCGTCCATTCCATCTTCAATAGAGATGATTGGGTATTTAGAGGCTAATTCCGCCAAATAATCTACTTGTTCTGCTGAAGTTCTGATTTTTCCAGTTGGACCTTCAAATTTAGAATAATCATATTTTCCATTAACATAAAACTCGGACGCAGCACAGTCTAGCGCTACCATCACTTCGTCACCAAAAGAATAACCCGCAGCTTCCACCGCTTTTTTAATGGTATCTAAAGCATCTTCAGTTCCACCGGCCAAGTTTGGAGCAAATCCTCCTTCGTCACCCACAGCAGTACTTAACCCTCTATCATGCAATACTTTTTTAAGATTATGGAAAATTTCGGTTCCCATTTGCATCGCATGAGTAAAAGAAGTTGCTTTCACAGGGAAAATCATAAATTCCTGAAAGGCAATAGGCGCATCAGAATGGGAACCACCGTTGATGATGTTCATCATTGGAACCGGTAAGGTGTTGGCAGAAACACCACCAATGTATCGGTATAAAGGCAACCCTAATTCATTGGCAGCTGCTTTGGCCACAGCCAAAGAAACACCAAGAATGGCATTCGCACCCAAATTTGCTTTGTTTGGCGTGCCATCTAATTCTATCATAGTTTGGTCAATCAAGTTTTGTTCAAAAATTGATATTCCTAATAATTCTTCCGCAATTTTAGTATTTACATTTTCAACCGCTTTTAGAACTCCTTTTCCAAGAAAGGCTTTTCCTCCATCACGTAATTCTACTGCTTCGAATTTTCCTGTTGAAGCACCAGATGGAACCGCTGCTCTGCCCAATACTCCATTTTCTGTAACTACATCTACTTCTATGGTAGGATTTCCTCTTGAATCAAAAATTTGTCTTGCGTGAATTTTGATAATAATACTCATTTTTCTTTTTTTAAATGTGGACCCAATCGAAAACGAAGGGTTAAATAATTATAATTTTTCGAAGCACAAATATATTGCATCCAATAATAACGATTTACTAAAAACGGTGAATGTTATTAACGAAAACGTTATACGTTGTTAAAAACAAAACCATAAAGCACTAAGGGGCTAAGCATTTGTTCGGGATTTGTGCAAGAAAGAGGAGGTTAATTATTTAACAGAAATAAGAAGTAAAATTAAAAAGTACAATTCAGATCCCGAGAATGTCAATATTACATAATAAAATATCTTCGTGGCGAGAAATGCCCAAAAGATAGGACGTCTTCCTTTTTCTGGACGAAATAACCGCCTTGAATCCTATACTTACTTGAACTGGACGGAAACCAAATTCCCGAAAACTATCCTTTTGGAATGTGATTTTTTTCCACCAAACAGGAAGTTGTATTTTAGGATATACTATTTTTTTAATTGGCATTTATAAATAGTACTTTTGCAAACTATTTATACAAACATGGGCTTTTTAGAAGAAATACAGCGAAGAAGAACTTTTGGGATTATCTCGCATCCCGATGCCGGAAAAACAACATTGACAGAAAAGCTACTCCTTTTTGGAGGGGCTATTCAGGAGGCCGGTGCGGTGAAGAATAACAAAATTAAAAAAGGAGCGACAAGCGATTTTATGGAAATTGAACGCCAGAGAGGAATTTCGGTTTCTACTTCGGTATTGGCATTTATCTATAAGGACAAAAAAATAAATATTCTCGATACCCCAGGACACAAGGATTTTGCCGAAGATACTTTTAGAACCTTGACAGCAGTGGATAGCGTGATTGTTGTTATTGACGTTGCAAAAGGGGTCGAGGAACAAACCGAGAAGTTAGTTGCCGTTTGTAGGTTGCGTAAAATTCCCATCATCGTTTTTATCAACAAACTGGATCGTGAAGGGAAAGATGCTTTTGACTTAATGGATGAAGTGGAACAAAAACTTGGATTGACAGTTACACCGCTCAGTTTTCCTATAGGAATGGGGTATGATTTTCAAGGAATCTACAATCTATGGGAAGAAAACATCAACCTATTTAGTGGCGACAGCCGGAAGAACATAGAGGAAACCATCGCTTTTTCGGACGTGAAAAGTCCGGAATTAGAAAAAATAATTGGCGAAAAACCAGCCAACAAATTAAGGGAAGAATTAGAATTAATTGATGAAGTGTACCCCAAATTTGACCGTCAGGATTATTTGGATGGAAAACTACAACCCGTTTTTTTTGGGTCGGCCTTGAACAATTTCGGAGTTCGCGAACTGCTGGATTGCTTTGTTGAAATTGCGCCTTCACCTAGGCCGAAAGAATCGGAAACGCGATTAGTTGACCCAACGGAAGAAAAAATGACCGGATTTGTTTTTAAAATTCATGCCAATATGGATCCCAAACACAGAGACCGTTTGGCTTTTATAAAAGTTGTTTCCGGCACTTTCGAAAGAAACAAACCCTATTACCATGTTCGCCAGAAAAAGAATTTAAAATTCTCGAGCCCTAATGCCTTCTTTGCTGAAAAGAAAGAAATCGTTGACATCTCTTATCCTGGAGATATTGTGGGATTGCATGATACCGGAAATTTTAAAATTGGCGATACTTTGACCGAAGCAGAGGTTATGAGTTTTAAAGGAATTCCAAGTTTCTCACCGGAACATTTTAGATACATCAACAATGCCGACCCAATGAAAGCCAAACAGCTTGACAAGGGAATTGACCAATTAATGGACGAAGGAGTGGCACAGTTGTTTACACTTGAAATGAACAACAGAAAAATAATAGGAACGGTGGGCGCACTTCAATATGAAGTAATCCAGTACCGATTGGAACATGAATACGGAGCCAAATGTACCTATGAAAACTTTCCGGTTCACAAAGCGTGTTGGGTAAAACCAAACGACCCCAAAAGTGAGGAGTTCAAGGAGTTCAGAAGAATCAAGCAAAAATTCCTAGCACACGATAAATACGGGCAATTGGTATTCCTCGCTGATTCGGATTTTACTATTCAAATGACACAAAACAAATACCCCAATGTGCAATTATTCTTCACCTCAGAATTTGAGTAATTTCGAATTTGGTAGAGATAATGTTTAGAAATATATTTCGTAATTTTACTGCCATAATTGTTACCCTGAGCTTGTCGAAGGGCAAAACCCAAAAAAATGTCGGCAGTACTCAATCTTAAATTTTTTTTCGAAAAGCACGGCTTTCATGTTTCTTCCCGTTTAGCGGATGCCCTTGGCATGAGGGCTAGTAGTGTGCGATTGTTTTTTATTTATGTGTCTTTTGTGACTGCTGGTTTGGGTTTTGGTGTATACTTAACCTTAGCCTTCTGGATTCGACTGAAGGATTTGATTCGGGCCAAGCGTAGCTCGGTTTTTGATTTGTAAAAAAAATATCAACAAAAAAGGGATTATAAAGCAAATTGTTGCTATATAATCCCTTTTTATTTTTGTATAAATCTACTTTTCTGGATTGTGCAACTTACTGTTTTTCTTGCTGTAGGCAAAATAGATAGCAACACCAATGGCCATCCACAGAAAAAGACGCAACCAGTTAGTCCAACCCAATCCAACCATCATTAAAACACAGGCAGCAACTCCGAGTAATGGCACCAACGGAACCAATGGAGTTCTAAATTCCCGTACCATATTAGGTTCTTTTTTTCTCAAAATAATTACCGATATGCAGACCAATACAAATGCAAATAAGGTTCCTATGCTGGTCATATCGCCCACGATATCACCCGGGACAAAAGCGGCAAATGCTCCGACAATCAGTAAAATGGCAATATTGGCTTTGTAGGGTGTTTTGAATTTGGAATGCAAATCACTAAACATGCTAGGTAACAATCCATCTTTTCCCATGGAATAAAACACTCTAGATTGTCCTAATAACATTACCAATATTACGGAAGAAAATCCTGCTAATATGGCTACGGTCACCAATTGGCCTAACCAAGCATAACCTATCATATATTTATTGATGGCAAATGCCACAGACGCTTCTTTTCCACCTGTTCTGAAATCCTCGACGGTAGCGACGCCTGTCAACACGTGGGCAAAAAGAATATACAATATGGTACAAATAGCCAGTGATCCTAAAATACCTATTGGCATATTTTTTTTTGGATTTTTAGTTTCCTGTGCGGCAGTGCTTACGGCATCAAATCCGATGAAGGCAAAGAAGACGGTTCCGGCAGCTCCAATAATTCCCCAAAACCCACCAAAATTATGGTTAATTCCATGTTCGTCGGTAAAAATTGAACTTGGCGGAATATAGGGTGAATGATTTGCTGGATTGACAAAATTCCAACCGATAACTATAATTAAAACAACGATGAAAACTTTTAAAACAACGATAATCCCGTTTACAAATGCTGATTCCTGGATTCCTTTGATTAATAATAAACTGATAATCCCGACTATAAATAAAGCGGGTAGGTTGATTATTCCAGTTTCGCCCGTCTCTAAATTAGATTGAAATGGGGAATGGGAAAGCGAATAGGGAATTGGGCTGATATGAAGTACATTGACGAGTAAATTATTCAGATATTCGCTCCATGCGATTCCTACCGTCGCGGCTCCAACTGCATATTCTAATATTAAATCCCAGCCAATAATCCACGCCATAAACTCCCCCATCGTCGCGTAAGTATAGGTGTAAGCACTTCCTGAAATGGGAATGGAAGAAGAAAGTTCGGCATAGCATAACCCTGCTAGCGCACAGCCAATAGCCGCAACAATAAAAGCGATGGTTACTGACGGACCCGCATTTTGCGAAGCCGCCATAGCGGTTCTTACAAATAAACCAGCGCCTATAATCGCACCAATGCCTAATGCAATTAAGGACCAGGCGGTTAATGTTCTTTTTAATCCTTTTTCAGATTCAGCTGCCTCCGCTAGGAGCTGGTCTAATGGTTTTCTTTTCCAAATTGACATCGTATTTTGGGTTTTGGTTAGTAAGTTCCAAATATATTGTTTTTTTAAAAGATGCTACACAAGAAAATCCTTATTTTTTCAAAAATGTCTTTTTTGATAATTACACTAATAAAATTCCCATTTCATAAAATATTCCTTATTTTTAAAGTTCAATATTCAACCCGAGGAAAATTGACCCAATCTGAAAAAGTATGACTTTCAAAATAATAAAATCCTATTTTGTGTTTTCACAGGGGCAGCGCGCTGGAATTTTTTTATTATTCGGAATAATTATTTTTTTGCAGTTCGTGTATATTTTTGTTGATGTTAGTGCATTATCGAATGACTCCCCTGAGAAAGAAAAATGGCTTTCATTGCAGTCACAGATTGATTCGATGAAACAGCAAAAACGCAATTATATTCCGAAGATTTACCCTTTCAACCCTAATTTTATTTCGGATTACAAAGGCTACAAGCTCGGTATGTCCGTTCTAGAAATCGACCGGCTGCTGGCTTTTAGAAAAGGGAACAACTACGTAAATTCTCCGAGAGAATTTCAGGAGGTAACTAAAGTTTCCGATTCCTTATTGAATACCATGTCGCCCTATTTCAAATTTCCGGATTGGGTTAAAAATAAAAAGCAATTTGCTGCCTATAAAAAATATCCAAATTCGGCTTTCGCCAAAAAAGAAAAAAAGGTCGTCATTGACATTAATAAGGCGACGCAGGAAGATTTAATTAAGATTTATGGAATAGGCGACGCGATTTCACTTCGGATTTTAAAACTGAAGGAAAGTTTGGGAGGTTTTGTTTCGATGGAACAAATGAATGATGTTTGGGGGATATCGCCAGAAGTTATCGAGAATTTGAATTCTCATTTTAAAGTTTCAGAGCTTCCCAACCTTAAAAAAATAGACATCAATAACGCTTCCATTAAGGAATTGTCACAATTTCCCTATTTCAATTATCAACTTGCTAAACAAATTGTAACTTTCAGAAGCATGAATGGTGATTTTAAAAATGTTAATGATTTAACAAAAATTAAAGGATTGTCTATTGATAAGGCAAATATTATAGCCTTATATTTGGACTTTTAAATTCATACCCTTATTTCTATGAACTTCGATTACAGCGAAACGCAGACCATGATAGCACAATCCATTCGAGATTTTGCCGAAAAAAATATTAGACCTCATGTAATGGAGTGGGATGAGGCTCAAATTCTCCCGATTCCATTATTCAAAAAATTAGGTGCGATGGGTTTTATGGGGATATTAGTGCCGGAAGAACTGGGTGGATCTGCTTTAGGGTATCACGAATATATTACGATAATAGAAGAAATAGCTAAGGTGGATCCTTCTATTGGACTATCAGTTGCGGCACATAATTCATTATGCACTAATCATATATTGGCTTTTGGGAATGAAGAGCAAAAGAAAAAATGGATACCAAAATTGGCTACAGGAGAACACATTGGTGCATGGGGTTTAACGGAACACGATACTGGGTCTGATGCTGGGGGAATGAATACCACCGCCTTTAGAGAAGGGGACTTTTGGGTTGTTAACGGTGCTAAAAACTTTATAACCCATGCCATTTCAGGAGATATTGCCGTTGTGATTGTTCGAACTGGCGAAAAAGGGGATTCTAAAGGAATGACCGCTTTTGTTTTTGAAAAAGGAATGCCTGGTTTTACTTCAGGAAAAAAAGAAAATAAATTGGGCATGCGTGCCAGTGAAACCGCAGAGCTTATTTTCGATAATTGCCAAATTCCAGATGCCAATAGACTGGGAGAGGTGGGAGATGGTTTTGTTCAATCCATGAAAATTTTAGACGGAGGAAGAATTTCGATTGGGGCATTATCACTTGGCATTGCAAAAGGAGCTTATGAAGCCGCGCTGAAATATTCGAAAGAAAGACGCCAATTCGGAAAAGCAATTTGCGAATTTCAGGCAATTTCCTTCAAACTGGCTGATATGGCAACAGAAATTGAGGCCTCGGAATTGTTGTTGCACAAGGCGGCATTTTTGAAAAATCAGAATCGAAAAATGACAACACTAAGTGCCATGAGCAAAATGTACGCTTCTGAAATGTGTGTTAAGGTGGCCAATGAAGCGGTTCAAATTCATGGAGGCTATGGCTATATCAAGGATTATCCTGTAGAGAAATTCTACCGAGATTCTAAATTATGTACCATTGGCGAAGGAACTACCGAGATTCAAAAAGTCGTGATTTCGAGGAATATTTTGAAAGGGTAAAAGAGAATAGAATATAGTTAAAAGAACCAAGTTGAAAGGCCCGAGGCAAAGCCGAACGGAGCGAACTTAAATTCTAACTGGCTTTTTTGATTAATTTTTTTCTTTAGTCTATTATCTCTTCGTCTATTATCTTTTATCTAAAAAAACATAATTCATTAATTGCTGCGCTAGTCCAAAAAATAAAAATATTTATTTTTTCGGGTCATTATTCATAATTATTTTTTACTTTTGCAGCCTAAAGAAAGGGGGTGTCAATATTATGTTAATTATACCAATTAAAGACGGAGAAAATATCGATAGAGCATTAAA
>CAZHVE010000041.1:0-18790 GCA_964535705.1 uncultured Flavobacterium sp. | reverse complement strand
GCTTGTAATCGAAAGAACCAAATTGGTCAATAAAAAAATTATTGATATTCACATAGGGAATGTAAACCGCATTCATTTGGTAATTCGAAATTTCATCGAATGCAAAAAAATCGGTGTCGAAAACCTTGGTATTGTATTGCAAATAACTTCCCAAAAAGTCTTCGTCAAAAAGCGGTTCCGGTACAAATGTCGAAAGATTATTGTTGTGAATCACTAATATCTCGTCATAAGAATCCTTTAATTCGGAATTGTCATTGAAAGCATCGGCAAACAATTCTTCAATTTTTGTGGCTTTGTGAAAAGTATCAAAATGGACTTCCTTCACGTAAAGCACTTTGTGGTTTAAAGTATCAAAAACACAAAACGAAAGCCCGGTCAGGGAAACCTGAAGCGAGAGTTTTCTATATTTTTTATCGGTAATGGTAGTGTTAATGGACATAGTTGCAAACTTACAAATTTTATTTTTTAGTTTATATGGTTAGAAGGTTATAAGTTTAGAGTTAGTGAACTAAACTCATAAACTTACTAACTCATAACCTTTTTTTCCTTACTTTGCAGTCAAATAACACCTAATGAATTCCTCCCTGTTTTATAGTCTTTTACAGAAAAAATTCCCTTTTACACCCACGTACAAACAGGATGTGTTTTTCCAGAAAATTGCTATTTTTTTGACTGAAAAGGACAATAACACGATTTTTGTCCTGAAAGGATATGCGGGAACGGGAAAAACGACGGTGATTTCAACCATCGTCAACAATCTGGTTGATATTAATAAAAAGTATGTTTTGCTCGCGCCTACGGGTCGTGCGGCCAAAGTAATTGCTAATTATTCGAACAAACCGGCTTTCACGATACACAAGAAAATCTATTTTCCCAAGAAATCTTCGGGCGGTGGCGTTTCCTTCACTTTGCAACAAAACAAACACACCAACACGATTTTTATAGTCGATGAAGCTTCGATGATTTCGGACACGAATTCCGATTCCAAATTGTATGAAAACGGTTCTTTGCTCGATGATTTGATTTCCTATGTGTATTCGGGAACTAATTGTAAGATGATTCTTTTGGGAGACACCGCCCAATTACCACCGGTGAATTTGGATATTAGTCCCGCCTTGGATATTCAAACTTTGGGTTTGAATTACAATAAAGAGGTAGAGCATATCGAACTCGATGAAGTGATGCGCCAAGAAGAAAACTCAGGGATTTTATATAATGCCACCGAACTTCGGGAGTTGTTGAAGGATTCTTTTATCAGCGAGTTCCAATTTGACCTCAAGAAATTCAAGGACATTGTTCGTTTGACCGATGGGTACGATATTCAGGATGCCATCAATTCGGCTTACAGTAATTTCAGTATCGAAGACACTGCTTTCATCGTTCGTTCGAATAAAAGAGCCAATCAATACAATGAACAAATTCGCTCAAAGATTTTGGATAAAGAAAGTGAACTATCAACCGGAGATTTTTTGATGGTGGTAAAAAACAATTATTTTTGGTTGAAAGACTCTGATGAAGCCGGTTTTATTGCGAATGGCGATATCATCGAAGTGCTGGAAATTTTCAATATCAAGGAATTGTACGGTTTCAATTTTGCCAAAGTAAAAATAAGAATGGTCGATTATCCCAACCAAATTCCATTTGAGACCGTCCTATTATTGGATACCATAAAAAGCGAATCACCTTCCTTGACTTACGAAGAATCCAATCGATTGTATCAGGAAGTTTTGAAAGATTATGAAGGCGAATCCAAGTTCAAGCAATTTCAGAAAGTCAAAGCTAACGAATATTTCAATGGCTTGCAAGTTAAGTTTTCGTACGCGATAACCTGTCATAAATCGCAAGGCGGACAGTGGAATACGGTTTTTATTGAACAACCATATTTGCCTGATGGCATCAACAGGGATTACATTCGCTGGTTGTACACGGCAATGACGAGAGCTAAAAACAAATTGTATTTGATTGGTTTTAAGGACGAGAGTTTTGTGGAATAAAGTTTTAAAAAAAACTTATTTGTTGATAAGCACTTTATAGGTTTTATAATTTAAGCCATCAGATACCTTTAAAAAATAAACACCATTGTAAATTGTGTCAGTTTCAAAATAGCAAGTAGAACTTCCTTGGTTAAAAATTCTTGTCATCACTATTTTTCCTAATTCATCTATCATTTCTACTTTTAAATCATTAGTCAATAATGAAGTGGATTGGATTGATATTAAATCAGAAGTTGGATTCGGATAAACTTTAAAATCTAATTTTGAAACAGTGAAATCATTTGTACTTAATTGTGGATTATAAAGAGTGCTGCCCGCAGGAACAGTTCCTGGGTTAGTTACAACTTTTTCTCCATAAAAATTTGGTCCAACAACATAAGGATAAGCAGAATTATGATTAGCATCAACGGTAGTAAAATAACAAAAAATACCTTTTGAATATAATGAAGCTGGATATTCGGGAGTATTACAAACTCTACCATTGTAAATATTCAAATAAGTTGCATCTCCAGAATGATCAACATATGTGTAATCTTCTCTATAATAGCCTAGTCCACGGCTTGGATTTAAACCTCCAGAAGGAGCACCGGCAGCAACAAGAGGTCCATTTGGTCTTGTTGAGCCAACAGGTAAATCCGTTCGTAAACTATAACTAGATTTCATTCTTGTAATTTCTCCAGTTCCATTGGTATTTGCGTAAGCATAAGGCCCATAAATAGGATATCCATCATAGGCAAAACCGATTAATGGAGAATGAACGTTTTCATTAATAACATATAATCCATCAGAAGCATAATCATTACAAATCGTATTGATTACTACTTTATCTAAATTAAAAGCACTAGGATTTTGATGGTGGTGATAATTTCCATTAGCGGGATGCGCTTTTGAACAATCAAAACCAGCTCTTTCAGCAACAACAGCATCTCTATTCCACACCTTATTACCAGACATCATAACATCAGATAAGGATGAAGTACTCCAAGAAAAAGCATCACCATAGTCAAAGAGCGCTACTCCGTTTATAAATACTCCAATATTTCCACCAGTAGTATTTGTTGGATTGGTTGCAGGAGTTGGAGTTAAAGGAAATTTAAAAACCGCGTTACGTTCAGTTGCAACTTTACTTGGATTAATTCCAAATGGACCCGTTACATAGGCAGGAATGCCATCTGTACTAACATAAACATATCCCTCAGAAGTGTTGTAGTTAACGGCTTGTACATTAGCTAATAAAGTAGGGTCGCTAATCGGGGTTGCAGGCAGTGACGTTGTTTCAAGATAATGTCTGCCAGTTATTCCTGTTGTATTCCTTAGCCAAGAAGTAATTACCGGGTTGGTTTGAGCAAAAGTGTTACAACTTATAAAAACAATGAATAAGGAAACTATTTTTTTCATGAGATTAAATTAGATTTTTTGTTAATACATTTTTGATTTATTTCCACGATAAAATATTCGGCATCCAAAAGATTCTGATTTTGTAACCGTTACTTTTTTTCCTTGTACTAATTGTTCAACAGCATCAGTCAAATAATGATGTTCTGCTTTTTCAGGTTCTCCGGCATTGTCATCTATTGCCCCTTCATAATTTAAAATATATTTTCCTTTTATTTTCCAAATCACGAATGCCTGTGGCGTGTGGGTGGCATTAAATTGTTTGGCAATTTGTTGTTTTTTGTCTTGCAGATATGGAAAATGAAGTTGTTCTTTAAATACTTTTTTCTGCATTTGTTTGAACGATTCATCCCCATAGGCCAAGGTATCCATTGAATTTATAGCCACTAATGGAACTCCCATTTTTTTATATTTAGCGTCCATCTGATTCAATCGTTGGGAATAAAATTTAGCCATTGGACATTTATTACATATAAAAACTACAATAAACCCCTTGGCATCTTCATAATCGGAAAGAGATACCCATTTATTAGTTGTTGCACTTTTTAATTTGAAATTCGAAATAATATTACTTTTATCACTAAAGGTAAAACTACAAAAGACAAATAGTAAAACTAAAATATAAAAAAATGGCAAATGCTTTTTCATAAATTATTTCTTTATAAATTTTTTGGTACTCAGGCTTTTGGTCTGTTTATCCATCATTTGAAAAGTATACACGCCTGCTTCTAGTGATGAGATATCAATACCATTTTGCCATTGTGGTTCGGGCAACATCATTACAATTCTTCCTGTAATCGTAGCAATTGTCACGTAATATATTTCGGTTGAGGCATCTTTTAAATTCACAAACAGTTTGTCATTGGCAGGATTGGGATACAAGCTAAATTTAGTCGAAGTACTAAAATCAGTTGTGGCTAATGTGCTTTTCACAATAAATTGCCCCATCATTCCATCGTCCTCGTGTTGTGAAAAATGACAATGATACATAAAAGGATGAGTGGCATCTGCATAATCTTTGAAACGACAAACAAAAGAGACACTTTCTCCTTTACTAATAAAAAAAGTATCCTTCCATCCCGACTCATAAGTTCCTACACTTCCAGTACTACGAGATACAATTTTAAATTGTACGTCATGAATGTGGAAACTATGACCAAAAACAGCATTTGGTGAATTGACAATGGTCCATTTTTCAGTAGTGTCAATATTTACTATTTTGTTAATGGTATTTATATTAAAAACACTACTATCAAAAACAAAAGGATTGCCAACAGGTTGCCCACCGCTAATAGTTACAGTTCTACTTACTTTTGCATCAGCTGCGGTGAAATAAGTATTATTAGCCAAAGTAGATGGTATAGCAGTAATTGGATTTGTTGTAGTAGCACCTACATTGATATGCAACACGTTAAAAGTAGTATTGTTTAATGCACTCCCAAATTGACCAGTTTGACCAGGTTCTCCCCCTGGAAAACTATTCGATTGACCGCTATTATATGCTTTTATATCTAATGTACTTCCTACAGTTTCGCCGCTTAAATCAACTAATATTTCGTAACGTTCTCCGACATGTACAGGTAATCTGGTAACTGCTACAGGAGCATTTAATAAGCCACCATCATTGCCTATTACATAAAAGGTTTTTGTTATTCCTGAAGAATTTACTATACCTAAATTATAGCCTCTCTCAATTTCCGCATTAAGAAATCTTAAACGAACAACTTGTTTTGGTAAGGTAATTTGAGCATTCATTGTTCCATTAGTTAACATATAGTCACCATAGGCTCTACCAACAGAAAATTGATTAGCAACAAAATTTCTACTAGTCATTATAATCGGAATATCATCAACTCCATAATTTCTAGGCAAAGGCAAAGCTGACTCTACAGCATCTTTTACAATGATTAATCCTCCAACACCTTTAGTAATTTGGGCTTCAGTAGTTTCATGTAAATGCGGATGATACCAATACGTTCCTGCATCATTTGTCATCGTCCAATAAGGTTGCCATAGTGTTCCTGGTGGAATAATTTGGTGAGGACCCCCATCCA
Organism: uncultured Flavobacterium sp.; assembly: GCA_964535705.1. Classification (GTDB taxonomy): domain Bacteria; phylum Bacteroidota; class Bacteroidia; order Flavobacteriales; family Flavobacteriaceae; genus Flavobacterium. The sequence goes on along the minus strand of CAZHVE010000041.1, from coordinate 13,347 downwards.
TAACTGCTGGCAAATGCATGCCATGCCAATGCAATGTGGTTGACTCTTTCAAATCATTTTTTACATCTATGTGTACTTCATCCCCTTTGTTTATAAAAAGTGTTGGCCCCCAGAATGACTCATTGTTTATGGCTCCTGTAACGGTTTGATTTCCTGGCACTAATTGTTTAGATGATTCATGAATATTTAAATCAAAAGTTGATCCATACAACGCTTCAGGAATTCGAATATCGTTGTATTGCGCTTGTAATAAAGACGAAGTGGATAGAAGAATTAAAGTAATAATTGATTTTCTCATACTTTTTAGGTTAAGGTTAATTTTATTCTTTTGGAAATGAAAAACGCTTGTCGAATAGAAATTCAGTATCCGTTAATGTCTTTAAAAAAGCAACTAAATCGACCCGTTCGTTATCGGATAGCTTCACAGGTTTTGCTAATTGTTTGGGTAACCTTTTGTTTTTTCCTAACGAATTGTAATGTTTGACAACTTCGGTTAATGTTTTAAATCGGCCATCATGCATATAGGGAAATGTAAATTGAACATTTCGTAAAGTGGGCACTTTAAATCGCAAATAATCCTCTTGTTTGTTGGTGATTTTCATTCTGCCAATATCGTTTAAAGTAGTATCAATCAAAAGGCCATTATTCTCATATTTTTCAGTGGTAAATAAGGGTTCATTATGACAAGAGGCACAATTGGTTTTGAACAACTTATATCCATTTTGCTCTTGCTCGGTAAATATAACTTCTTTTCGCATTACTTTGTCGTATTTTGAATTTGAAGAAACCAATTGCAGTTCAAATTGGGACAATGCCTTTAAAAGCCTTTGCCCCGTAATTTTCGGATCGCCAAATGCCTTTTCAAATAATAGTGGATATTTTTCAGTTTTTTGAAGTTTGCTAACCACATGTTCTAAAGTTTCATCCATTTCTACTGGACTTGTAATGGGATTTAAAGGTTGTACATCCAGATGATTGATTCCTCCGTCCCACATAAAACTTTTCGACCAAGCTAAATTCATTAAGCTAATCGAATTTCGTGTGCCAATTTTACCTTCAATTCCGTGGCTTAGACTATGGTCAACGTGTGTAAATCCAGTAGCTTGCAAATGGCAACTGGCACAAGAAATGGTGCTGTCCCTTGATAAAATAGGGTCATAAAACAAATTCCGTCCCAACTGAAAACCTTCTTCCGTGAGAGGGTTTTTAGAAAAATCATAATGTGGTTTTGGCCAAGCTTTTGGTGTTTCCAAATAGAGAGGTGTTGTTTTATTAATAGCAAACGCTAATGAGATTGTAATCCCTAACAACAAAATATGTTTAAGCTTAATTTTCATTCGGTTTTAAACATAGTGACACTATAATTGGCAATTTGCATCGCTTTAGTACCTGGAACCATTACACTATTGATTTTTGAAAGTTCCAGTTGGGAAAATAATTCTGCCACATCAACATTTATTTCAACAGTAAAATTCGATTTTTTAGGTTCTAATATTACTTTCCTCATGGCGTAATTCGGTTTCATATAACCACCAATGTGAAACTGAAATTCATTTTTTCTCGTTTTACAACTCGAGCTTCGCCCTTCCAATTTCATATTGACATAACCACTTTGCCAAGCCCAATACATTCCTCTTGTTGGATCTAAATCACCTTCCAAAGCGCCAGATACGCTGGCCAAACTATCAACTCCAATAGAAAATGAAACTTTTGAAATGGCTTTGTTGGTAATATTTTCAATTGGAATTTTGCAAGAATTCGGATTTTCAATATCAATTAAATGATAGCTGTCTGGTTCGGAATAAGTAGTTTTATCAGCATATTCCAGTTTTAAATTTGAAATATAAAATTTGAAGCCGGTTAGCTGCAAAGTATCTTTATTTTCAGAAACATATTCCTTATTTAATTCTAATGGTTTATCCCGAAAAGTCAAATTTAAGTGCACAAAAACGTTGTCCATTTTTTCTTGAGCCAGCGCCACTTGAAAAAAAAGAACCAAAAAGAAAACTATCCTGATTTTATTATTCATTGTTAATCTCTTTGATAAAGTTTCTTTTTAATATTAAAAAATATTATTGACTAGCAACTAGATTTCTGATTCTAAAGTAGCACCGTAAATACTTTTTTTAAGAAACTACCTTACGAAGGTAAAAGAATAATTTAACCCGTTGGGTGCAATTATATTTCATGCTTAATTTATTACAATTTGTCACGCTGAGCTTGTCGAAGTGTCTCTTTATTTTGTCTTCGACAAGCTCATTCAGACATTTAATTTCTAATTGGGTTTAATTTTAACTCTGAAAGCTAATTACTTGACACAATTTATTAATTACACCCAACGGGTTAATTAACTTATTGCTTAGTTGATTAAATATAACATTTAGCCAAATTTAAATATTAAAACGTATCGTTAAGAGTAATTATTTCATAAAAGGTTTAATTGAAAGCCTATTTGTTTTCAAACCCACAATTATTCTTATATTTGGCAAGTTTTAAATAGCCCAGGTAGTGCCTATATCCTTTGTTAATAAGGAACAAAGATAAAGGCGAAAAGCGTAATAATCAAAATAAATAAATCAAATATAGAATATGAAATTACTCGAAGGAAAAGTAGCCATCATAACCGGCGCAAGTCGCGGAATAGGAAAAGGAATTGCAGAAGTTTTTGCGAAAAACGGCGCAAATGTTGCCTTTACGTATAGTTCTTCTGTCGAATCTGCTTTGGCATTGGAAAACGAATTGAACGGTATGGGCATAAAGGCCAAAGGGTACCAATCGAATGCTGCTGATTTTAACGAAGCTCAAATCTTTGTGGATGCTGTTTTGGCTGAATTTGGAACTGTTGATATTTTAATAAACAATGCTGGAATTACTAAAGACAACCTTTTAATGCGAATGTCTGAAGCAGATTTTGATCAAGTGATTGATGTTAATTTGAAATCTGTTTTCAATATGACCAAAGCCATTCAACGAACATTCTTGAAGCAACGTGCGGGTTCTATAATAAATATGAGTAGTGTAGTAGGAGTCTCGGGAAATGCAGGGCAAACTAATTATGCCGCTTCTAAAGCCGGTGTTATTGGTTTTTCAAAATCAGTAGCACTTGAATTAGGTTCTCGTAATATTCGTTGCAATGCGATCGCTCCGGGATTTATTGAAACTGAAATGACGGCAAAATTAAGCGACGAAGTAGTTCAAGGATGGAGAGATGGTATTCCGTTGAAACGTGGCGGAAACACAGAAGATGTCGCTAATGCTTGTCTTTTCCTAGCTTCGGATATGAGCGCTTACATAACTGGTCAAGTGTTGAATGTATGCGGAGGAATGCTTACTTAAGAAGTGTTCAGTATTAAGATTTTTAGTGTTCAGTGAATACCTAAAAATTGAATTCTTACTAAACTGGTTACTAAAAAAATATGACTACAAACACTATTCTGTTACTATTGCTTTCTTTATTAATAGCAGGCGGTTTGTCCTATTTTCAGTATTTTTACAAAGCCAAAACCAAGTCAAAGGTGAACTTGGTTTTGGCTTTTTTGCGTTTCCTATCCATTTTTGCGATTATGTTATTGCTTATAAATCCAATAATTACTAGAAAAACACTCGAAATCGTAAAAACACCTTTAGCCGTTGTGGTTGATAATTCGAGTTCTATTATTGATTTGAAAGCGAAAGAAACAGCTTTAAAATCATACAAAAAACTGATTCAAAATAAAGATTTACAGGAAAAGTTTGATGTTCAATCCTATCAATTCGACAGTGAGTTTCAATCGTCAGAAAGTTTTAATTTTAAAGGAACGCAAACAAACCTTGATGAAGTTGCTAAAAACCTAAAGAGCATTTATAAAAACGCCACTTTTCCAACGGTTTTAATTACTGATGGAAACCAAACCTCTGGAAATGATTATGTATATTCTTTTGATACGAATAACAAGGTATATCCATTGATTCTTGGGGATACTACCAAATTCTTGGACTTAAAAGTGAACCAGTTAAACGTCAATAAATATGCGTTTCATAAAAATAAATTTCCTGTGGAAGTGTTTTTGCAGTATTCAGGAAACAAAAGTATAAATACAGATTTTAGCCTTTCTCAAGGAAATTCAGTTTTAAGCAAACAAACCGTTTCTTTTTCACCATCGAAAAAATCGGTTATTGTGACTGTTTTGCTTCCTGCCGATAAAGTGGGGTTACAAGTTTTCCTAGCTAAGATTTCATCCAAAGAGAAAGAAAAAAACACCTATAATAACACCAAAAATTTTGCGGTTGAAATCATCGACCAAAGGACCAATGTGGCGATTGTTTCGGCAATAAACCACCCTGATATTGGTGCGTTGAAACGAGCAATTGAAACAAATGCGCAGCGTAAAGTAACCCTAGTTAAACCTAAGGATATTAAATTATTACAAGATTTTACTATTTTAATCTTGTATCAGCCAACGACAGAATTCAAGTCTGTTTTTGAGGATAATAAATTAACAGGAATCAATACTTTTGTTATCACAGGAAACAATACCGATTTTAATTTTTTGAACCAGCAACAATCAAATTTGGTTTTCAAAATGAGTGGCCAAAAAGAAGATTATTTGGCTGAATTTAATTCCCAGTTCAATCTTTTTGCCATTGACAATCTGGGTTTTGAAAACTTTCCGCCTTTGCAAAATCCTTTTGGAACGGTAACCAAAAATGGAACGGTTTCCACCTTGCTTGTGTCGAAAATCAGAAACATTGCAACAAATTCCCCTTTATTGGCATTCGCTGAAAATCAGGGAAAACGTTCGGCCTTTCTTTTGGGTGAAAACTCTTGGAAATGGCGTCTGCAAAGCCACGTTGACAATCAATCATTCGAAAAATTTGATGTTTTTATCGATAAAATTATTCAGTTTTTATCTTCTGATAATTCAAAAAAATCATTGGTTGTGATTCATGAAAATTTCTATAATTCAGGGGAAGCAATAGAAATTTCGGCCCAGTATTTCAATAAAAACTACGAATTCGACGAAAAGGCTCGTTTGACTATTTCTGTTTCTAATATCAAAACAAAGCAAACCAAAAACTACGATTTATTAAAGGGAAACAACTCTTTTAAAGTCAATCTTGACGGGCTTTCTGCGGGACAATATAATTTTAATGTAAAGGAATTAAATTCAAAAACAACGTATTCAAGTCATTTTGAAATTTTGGATTTTGATATTGAAAAACAATTTGTCAACCCAGATGTGGAAAAATTGTCTCAACTGGCAACGCAAACACAAGCTAAAGTTCACTATCCGAACCAAGTCGAGGCTTTAATAAAAACACTTTTAGAAAATCAAAATTACAAAGCAATTCAAAAAGAAATTGTCACCAAATCTCCATTAATTGATTGGGTTTGGTTGTTGATTTTGATAGCAATTTCTTTAGCTTCAGAATGGTTTGTAAGGAAATACAATGGGATGTTGTGAATTTACTTGCTAAATATTTTTCAATTATATGAAAAATTCTATATATGGAAGAAATATTCAGCAAAGCAATAAATTATCAAAAACAAAAATCGTTAAGTTATAAAGTTAAATTTTGTATTTTTAATGCCATAATTCTTTGGCTTTAATTGTTTCATTTAATATAAATCCAAATAATTATACTAAAATCCCATTTAAAATAAATTTTCCATCGCATCTTAAATTTTCTAAACAGAATCGATAACATACAATTATGGATTTAAACAAACTAAAAGGACAATTACAAACCGAAGTGGATACTGCGTTTTTGTACAACAGCATTGCAGCGATACAAACGGACGATAATTTAATCAGGGTGTTGCAGAGTCTAGCCGAAATTGAAAAGGGTCACGCGAAACACATGTTGGATAAAGTCAAGGAGTATGAACCAAATATCGTTATGCCTGTACCATCTTCAAGGGCAAAGTTCCAATTGAAATTGGGTAAGCTTTTTGGTTACAATTCCATAATTAGTAGCTTGTCTAGTATAGAAAAGCAATTTGCGGTAAATGCCATAAAAAACAAAATCGAAAAAGGGGAGAAGCCTACCGGTTTTGAGCACAATCACCTCAATATTATTGAAGCGGTAAACAGTAATAAAGCCTTGAATGTTTCGGGTGGATTGTTGTCCAAATTTGAAAGTCGTCACAAATCTGTTGGCGGTAATGCACTTCGCGCAGCCGTTTTGGGGTCTAATGATGGATTGGTTTCCAATATGAGTTTGGTGATGGGAGTTGCAGGTGCTGCAGTTTCCAACAACACCATTTTATTAACGGGAATAGCAGGACTTATGGCAGGTGCCATTTCGATGTCATTGGGCGAATGGCTTTCAGTTCAAAGTTCCCGGGAATTAAATCAACGTCAAATTGATTTAGAAATGGAAGAATTGGAAGCCTCTCCAGAGGAAGAAAAAAAGGAATTAGTTTTGCTCTATCAAGCCAAAGGAATGAATGCCGTAGAGGCCCAAAAATTAGCGGACAAGGCATTTGAAAGCCCTGAATCCGCAATAGATGCCATAATAAAAGAGGAATTGGGTATTGATAAGGAAGAATTAGGAGGTTCTGCATGGGAAGCGGCGATTGCTTCTTTCCTACTTTTTGCCATTGGAGCGATTATCCCCTTGTATCCATTTATGATTTTGGACGGTCAAAATGCCATTTTATTGAGTATTGCGTCTAGTGTCGTGGGGTTGTTTGGCATCGGGGCGGCCATCACGTTGTTGACAGGAAAAGGCATCCTTTTTTCAGGAATGCGGCAAGTTGCCTTTGGATTGGCCGCAGCAGCGGTGACTTATGGAATAGGTACATTGATTGGTGTTTCATTGGCTGGGTAAATTGAATTTTTAACTTTTAATAATTATATACTATGAACGACGCACATTTACACCTGATTGTAAATCATTTTCCAATTATCGGGACGATATTTGGACTAGGAATTTTAATTTCAGGAATGATTTTAAAAAACAATTCGGTCAAAAACACCGCTTATGTTTTATTTATTGTCGCTGCTGTTTTTGCCGCATTCAGCATGGGAACTGGCGAAGGAGCGGAAGAATTGGTGGAAGATATGCCAACGGTAGGGAAGCAAATTATTCATGAACACGAAGAAATGGCAGAGAAACTCGCTGTAGTTTTATACGTTTTAGGGATAATTTCTCTTGGAGGGTTAATATTATCTTATTTAAAAAACGCTAAAGCAACGATGCTTTCTTATGTTGCATTAGTTGTGGCGGTTGTTGGGGTGTTTTTTGCCCAACAAACAGGAACTTCAGGTGGTGAAATTCGTCATACCGAAATTAGACCAAATGCAACTCCAACTCTTGACTCAGAAAAAAATGCTGATCAAAGTATAGAAGCCGCAGAGGAGAAAGACTGATTTTCAAAAAAGCTAAAAAAGCGAGGATAAAAAAAGAGGGACCCACTTGAATTCCAATTCCATAAACAAATAGGATTAAACCAATATCTCTTACGAATACTAATATATTTTCATCCATTCGGAATCCATAATGGCCTAAAAAAAGTCCAACAAACATGATGGCGGCAACACCAAGTGAAATACTGCCAATGCGAATTTTCCCAACAAAAAAACCAACACTGATTGCAATTAATACAACAATTAAAGACTGTGTAATGTCCGGATGCGGATTCGGGGAGAACAATGCGTTGAACCAATCAAACATAATTTCAATTTTTGATAGTATACGCTATCAAAATTAGTAAATATATATCTGTTTAATACAATATTTATCATAAACGATTCCTTATTACCCCCTCTGTAAACAAAGAAAACGTTTTCTTAGATTTATTTTTTAGATGATATTTATCAGGTTTTTAGGATTTAATTTCTTAAATTTATTTAGGAAATAAATCGATAAAAAAATAAAATTTACAGATTATGAAAAATATTAAAATCATTCAGGAATTACACAATTTGGGAATTACAGGATACCATGAAGTATCCTATAATGCTTCTTATGAAGAACTATATCAAGCGGAAGTATCACACAAAAGAAAAGGCTACGAAAAAGGAGCTTTGACTGATACTGGAGCCGTAGCCGTTAAAACAGGTGTTTTTACAGGTCGTTCCCCAAAAGACAGATATATTGTTGAAGATGATATCACTAGAGACACTATTTATTGGGATAAAAAAGTCAACTTTCCGACTACAATCGAAGTTTGGAATGATTTAAAAGCGTTGGTATTACATCAACTTTCAGCTTCACCTAAATTATATGTGGTAGATGCTTTTTGTGGCACAAATGCTGATACAAGACTTAAAGTCCGTTTCGTGATGGAAGTGGCTTGGCAAGCTCATTTTGTGACCAATATGTTCATTAGACCTTCCATATATGAATTGGAAAACTTTGGAGAACCTGATTTTATAGTGATGAATGGTTCCAAAGCTACAAACCCGGATTGGAAAGCTCACAATCTAAATTCTGAAAACTTTGTATTGTTTAACCTTACCGAAAAAGTTCAAATTATTGGTGGAACTTGGTATGGTGGCGAAATGAAAAAAGGAATGTTCTCCATGATGAATTATTACCTACCCTTAAAAGGAATAGCATCTATGCACTGCTCTGCCAATGTTGGAGAAAAAGGGGATGTGGCAGTATTTTTCGGTCTTTCAGGGACTGGAAAAACCACCTTATCCGCTGACCCAAAAAGATATTTAATTGGTGACGACGAACATGGATGGGATGACAATGGAGTCTTCAATTATGAAGGAGGTTGTTATGCTAAAGTAATTGACCTCAGTGAAAACAACGAACCGGATATTTGGAGAGCAATCAAAAGAGACGCTTTATTGGAAAATGTTATTGTTGACGAGTATGGAGAGATCGATTATTATGACCATTCCATTACTGAAAATTCCAGGGTTTCTTATCCAATATACCATATCAATAAAATTGTATTGCCCTCTAAAGCAGGACATGCCAGTAAAATAATTTATCTTTCAGCTGATGCTTTCGGTGTATTACCTGCAGTTTCAATCTTAGATGAAAATCAATCACAATATCATTTTCTGTGCGGGTACACTTCTAAATTAGCAGGAACCGAAAGAGGGGTAACTGAACCGGAACCTTCATTTTCTCCAGCTTTTGGGGAAGCTTTCTTGACTTTACATCCGATAAGATATTCACAAACATTAGTTGGAAAAATGAAAGAACATGGAGCAAAAGCCTATTTGGTTAATACAGGGTGGAATGGAACAGGAAAAAGAATTTCACTGAAAAATACAAGAGCAATCATCGATGCCATCATAAGCAGCGAAATCGACCAAGTGGAAACAAGGGATATTCCCTATTTAAATTTAACAATTCCAACGGTTTTAACCAATGTAAGCGAAGGAATTCTTGACCCAAGAGATACTTATACTGATAAAACAGAATGGACACGTAAAGCCATTGAATTGGCTTCTCGATATATAAAAAACTTTGAGCAATATGCCAACACTGAAGTGGGGAAACTTTTGGTTAGTGCCGGACCTTCTTTAGAATTGAATTCTGTAGCAGCGCAATAATACTTTGTTGCTTTGATTTTTGAACCCTCTATTTCTGTTTTTTTTGAATAGAAACCATGCAAACAGATGCTTTTAACAATTTATTTTCATTAAGTTAAATTAAAAATTGCTTTGTAATAATAATTTCTACTATATTTGTATCCATAAAAAAGGATTATAGAATTAAAAAGTTATGTTATCAATTCAATTGCATCACCATCATTTTCATTATTGCTCACAAGCGATGTGTTAATGATATGTTTGTAAAAATCATATTTAAAAACCCGTTTGAGTACATCAAACGGGTTTTTTATTGCCTACGATGTTGTATTCAAACAAATATTGTAAACAACACCCGAGGCGTAGCCGAATTGTATGGAGCGCAGCGAAATAAAATAATAAATAATGAGAACGAGATTGCTTCCGCCACGGCGGACAAGTCGTTCCTCGCAAAGACAAAAAAACTATGAATATTCTAAAAATTGCCATTCAAAAATCAGGTCGTTTAAACGAAGAAAGCATCCAAATTCTAAAAGACTGTGGCATTTCTATCGATAACGGTAATGACCAACTTAAGGCATCCGCCACTAATTATCCGTTAGAAGTATTGTACTTGAGAAATTCTGACATTCCTCAATATTTAATTGATGGGGTTGTAGACATAGCCATTGTGGGGGATAATCTTTTGGTCGAAAAAGGAAAAAACATCAAGGTAGTTCAAAAATTAGGCTTCTCAAAATGCAAAGTTTCTGTGGCGGTACCTAAAACTTTTGACTATAAATCCATCCAAGATTTGAGTGGATTGCGGATTGCAACATCCTATCCCAATACTGTAAATGAATATTTCAATTCTTTTGGTTTGTCAGTTGATATTCACCAGATATCAGGATCGGTGGAAATTGCACCAAACATTGGTCTTGCCGATGCCATTGTGGATATTGTTTCTAGCGGAAGTACGTTGTTTAAAAACAATTTGAAAGAAGTTGAAGTTATTTTCAAGAGCGAAGCTGTTTTGGCTGTTTCACCAAAAGTAACTCCAGAAGTTCAAAAGTTAATTGACACCCTTAAATTCAGAATTGAATCAGTTTTGAGAGCCAGGAAATCAAAATACATATTGATGAATGTTCCTAATGACAAAATTGAAGCCATTGGTAAAATTCTACCAGTTTTAAAAAGTCTTACCGTTATGCCTTTGGCAGAAGAGGGGTGGAGTAGTGTTCATACCGTAATCGACAAAGACACTTTTTGGGATGTTATCGACCAATTGAAAGAAGCTGGAGCCGAAGGAATTTTAGTTTGTCCAATCGAAAAAATGGTGTTATAATTTACAATTTCAATTCAGCATGTCACACCGAGCGCAGTCTTGGTTTTTTAAATTACTAAACAATGAACAAAATATTCAATCCAAAACCTGAAAATTGGTCTGCTATTTTAGAAAGACCAACCCAATCCATTGGAGACATTGAAGTGACCGTGAAGGAGATTTTCATGGAAGTTCAAAGCAATGGGGACAAGGCGATTGCAAAATACACTTCCCTTTTTGATGGCGTTGCATTAGAAAATATGGAGGTTGCTGAATCGGAAATGGAACAGGCAATTACTTCTATTTCGTATGAATTAAAAACCGCCATTCAATTGGCAAAATCGAATATAGAGAAATTTCACTCGGCTCAAAAAACGCCGAAAGTAGTTGTAGAAACGATAGAAGGTGTCAATTGCTGGCAAGAAAAAAGACCAATCCAAAAAATTGGTTTGTATATTCCCGGAGGAACCGCCCCTTTGTTTTCGACAGTGTTAATGCTTGCTGTTCCAGCAAATATAGCAGGCTGCAACGAAATTGTTCTATGCTCGCCACCGGATAAAAGTGGAAAAATTAATTCTGCGATTTTATACGCGGCTAATTTATGCGGCGTTACCAAAATCTTGAAAGTAGGCGGAATTCAAGCGATTGCAGGAATGACTTTTGGAACAAAATCAATTCCGAAGGTCTACAAAATTTTCGGACCCGGAAACCAATTCGTGACTGTGGCAAAACAATTGGCAACCCAGTTTGGCGTGGCAATCGATATGCCAGCAGGACCTTCGGAATTGTTGATTGTAGCCGATGATTCGGCTGTTCCAGCCTTTGTAGCTTCCGATTTATTATCTCAGGCAGAACACGGAACCGACAGCCAAGTGATTTTGGTTTCTACTTCAAGAACATTGATTGATGAAGTGGAAGCAGCAATTCAAAAACAACTGGAAGTGCTACCAAGAAAAGCCATTGCAGAAAAAGCAATAGCCAATTCTAAATTGATTTATGTTGAAAATGACAAAATAGCTTTAGAATTAATCGACGAATATGGTCCAGAGCATTTTATCATTTGTACCAAAGACGAAGATTTTTATGTGAATAATATTGGAAATGCAGGTTCGGTTTTTATTGGCAATTATACGCCGGAAAGCGTTGGAGATTATGCTTCAGGAACGAATCATACCTTACCAACGAACGGTTATGCCAAGAATTACAGCGGTGTGAATTTGGATAGTTTCACCAAAGCGATGACTTTTCAAAAAATATCTGAAATCGGCATTCAAAACATTGGCAAAGCCATAGAAATTATGGCTGAAGCCGAAGGATTACAAGCACACAAAAATGCAGTTTCTTTAAGATTGAAAGATTTAAAAATTTAAGGATTTAACGAAATGAGTTTCGATATAAATAATTTAATTCGTGAAAACGTCAAGTTGATGAAACCCTATTCCTCGGCACGCGATGAATTTGAGGATTTTGATACAGCGGATATGATATTTCTGGATGCCAATGAAAACCCCTTTCAAAACGGCGTGAATCGGTATCCTGATCCGCAGCAAAGCAACCTAAAATCGGTTCTGGCTACTCAAAATAAGGTTTCAAAAAAACAAATTTTATTGGGTAACGGCAGCGATGAGGTGTTGGATTTAATCTTTAGGGCTTTTTGTGAACCAAAAGTAGACAATGTGATTACTTTGCCTCCAACCTACGGTATGTATGGGGTTTTGGCGAATTTAAATAATATTGAGAATAGGGAGGTTTTACTTTCTTCTGACTTTCAGCCCAAAGTGGAGCAAATATTAGAGGTAGTAGATGCTTGTTCTAAAATTTTATTTTTGTGTTCGCCAAACAATCCTTCAGGGAATTCTTTTTCGGATGATGCTGTAGTCAAACTGCTTGAAAATTTCAAGGGTTTGGTTGTCATTGATGAAGCCTATATCGATTTTTCGGAAAAAGAAAGTTGGTTGAATAGGCTAAGTGATTACCCTAATTTGATTATAACGCAAACACTCTCAAAAGCCTACGGCTTGGCAGGAATTCGATTGGGAATTTGTTACGCTTCTGAAGAAATTATAGCAGTTTTAAACAAAATAAAACCACCCTATAATGTGAATGAATTGACCCAACAAAGAGCTTTGGAAAGATTGAGTGAACCGGAAAAAATTAAAGGGGAGATATCATCAATAATGAATCAAAGAGCCAAATTACTTAAAGTATTGGTGGATATAAAGTTTGTCGAAAAAATCTACCCAACAGAAGCTAATTTCATTTTAATAAAAGTGGATGACGCGAATAAAAGATACGACGAATTAATTGCCAAAGGAATTGTAATTAGAAACAGAACAACCCAACCTTTATGTGAAAATACTTTGCGTTTGACTATTGGAACGGAAGTGGAAAATAAGAAATTAATTGAGGTATTAAAACAACTTTAAACCTTAAACTTTAAACTTTTTTAAATGAAAAAAATACTTTTTATAGATCGCGATGGAACTATGGTTTTAGAACCAAATGACTATCAATTGGACAGTTTCGAAAAATTGGAATTCTATCCAAAAGCCTTTCAATATC
>CAZHVE010000040.1:0-19066 GCA_964535705.1 uncultured Flavobacterium sp. | reverse complement strand
AAAGTGACTACTAAAGGTACGAAAAAAAGATTAGTCGTTTTGCTTTTGATAGTAAAATGCTGGCAGAAACAACAATAAGAAAATGGGTTGAATCAAAAATCGACGAATATAAAACAAGGTCATTTTATTGGTTTCACCGAAAAAAGAAAGCACCAAAAATAGAGCGAAGATGAGTAGCATAAAAAAGATAAGATACAATATTGAAGCAAATTTGACCGCTTCAATATCTTTAAACAAAACATAAATTATGGCTAAAGAAACGGTTGAATTTAGAAAATACCTGTAAACCATTCCGAAAAACAATTGGATATTGTTCAGTTCCGGTAAGGGCAAATTATAATAGTCGGTTTTGAAATAATTCAAAAAAGGATCATAAAACAGACTGTCCTCGTGGGTTCGTATAAGAACCAACAAGAGAACCAGCATCATTGCCAAAGCAATTCTAAGTTTATGATTCAATAGCTGTTTTCGCATACAATGAAAATTTACGTACCCAAATTAACCACAATATAAAAACAACTCCATATATAAATAACGGAAAAAACACTCCGTGCAAAAAATGTTGCTGTTTGGGAAAATGATACATCAAAACACATAAAAGTGCAATTCTAATCAAATTCAAAATATAAATAAGCAAACTACCCCCAATTATATATAAAAGGGTTACTTTTATTTTTCCTGAAAAGGCAATCACAAAAGAAACAAACAAAATAATAACATTCACCCCATTACATCCTTCAATTATTCGCGCCATAAACCTTTGATTGTAAAAAAACTTGATTCCCAGTTCTGTTAAATTTGGCTTGACATCAGCATCATAATGAAAAAAAACCATTAGATCTTTGGTCTGTTTTGCGACCAATTGAGTAATGCCGTCAATCTCCAATTTCTTGACATCAAATTGACTGAGATAACTTTCATAAACAAAAGTCAAAAGTAAATAGCTCAACAAAAACTTCCCTAAAAATAGCAAAAATGGTTTGTAGCCAATTAAATACTTTTTCAAAATTTATTTTTTAATACATTTATAAAATTAGACAGACCCATTTAAATACTTTTACATAAAAATCAAGAATATGACTTTTGAAGAATTAAAACCAAAAATAACAAAAATTACTTCAGATTCCGTGATTTCAAGAGAGGAAAAACTTTTGAAAATTTGCCAGCTGCTAAAAGACTCTATTAATTACTACAACTGGGTTGGTTTTTATTTTGCCAATCCCGAAGCCAAAACACTTCATCTTGGGCCTTATGTAGGAGCTCCAACAGACCATACTGTTATCCCGTTCGGGAAAGGGATTTGTGGCCAAGTGGCAGTTTCAAACGAGAACTTTGTGGTTTCTGATGTTGCAACACAAGACAATTATATTGCTTGTAGCTTTACGGTAAAGTCAGAAATCGTAGTGCCGTTATTTGTAAATGGCAAAAATATCGGGCAAATCGACATTGACAGTCATGTTCTAGATCCATTTACCGAGGCCGATGAACGGTTTTTGGAGTTTGTAAACCAACAAGTAGCTGCACTTTTTTTATAAAAACCAACCCATTATTTTCAAAATCCGTTACTTAAAACTAAGTGACGGATTTTTTTATTTCCAATACTTAATGGAATTTCAAATCAAATTGCTTAATTTTGTTTAACTTTATTACATTTAATTTAAACAAAATAATGCCAGTTTCACAAAAAACAGACTTAGACGAAATTGCAATTGACCGAATTATTGAAATGGCCTGGGAAGACCGAACCCCATTTGATGCCATAAAGTTCCAATTCGGATTAGCAGAAGCTGACGTAAAAGCGTTAATGAAAAAAGAACTTAAATTTTCAAGTTACAAACTTTGGCGAAAGCGTGTTGAAAATTGCAAAACAAAGCATCTTGCCAAACGTGTTGAAGGCATTGACCGATTTAAATGCACCATGCAAAGAGCCATATCTAACAATAAAATAGCCAAACGGTAATCAAAATGGAAAAAGAAAAACCAGATAATATTGTATATTCCAAAGAAGGCGGATACAACGCCAATATTTTGCCGTATGGAACCAGTGTTGGCGCGCCGGTTATTAAAATTAATGATGTTGTTTCGTGGAAAAACAGAGGGATTAGCAATGTAAACAAAGAGTTTGAAAACAAGTTCAATGAACTTAAAATTCAATATCAAATGTTGATGGAAGAATACGAGTGGAATGAATTGGTATACAATGCTAAATTTTCCTTTGAACCCGTTATTGGCGAAATTTATCACCTCTACATTGCAGAAGATCACACCTATTTTTTATCGCTAATTTCACCTCAAGAATGGAACAAAGAACACATTGCCACATTCAGACTCAATAGCGATAAAAAATGGGTTATTGTAAACTAAAACAATCCCGAAAAGGCGGCCCAATTGACTAAAAAAACTGTAAATATTGTTTGGTTCAAACGAGATCTGCGTTTCACTGACAACGTAGCATTGTTTAACGCACATCAAGCTGGAATACCTTTATTACTACTTTATTTTTTTGAACCATCGGTTATGAATTATGATGATACTGATATAAGGCATTGGAGATTTATTTACGAGTCTATAGCAGATTTACGCCGAAAATTGACTGTTTCAAATACCAAATTGTACATTTTTCATAGTGAAGTGAAAACCATTTTTTTAGAACTAATACAACATTTCAATATTCAAACTGTTTTTTCGCATCAAGAAATTGGCAACAAAATAACCTTTGACAGAGATATTGCCATGCAGGATTTTTTTCAGGAAAACAATATTGTTTGGAACCAATTTCAACTGCACGGCGTCATCCGAAAACTAAAATCGCGTCAAAATTGGGACAAACGCTGGGAAGAAGTAATGCGAGCCACTCCAAAAATTGTAAAAGAAACAGATTTAAATTTGATTTCTTTAGATAATGATTTTTATGAGATTATAAAAGGTAAACCTTTGCCAAATGAAATTACATCTCCCAATAAAAATTTTCAGCAAGGTGGAGAAAATTTAGCCTGGCGGTATTTAGACAGTTTTGTAAAAGAGCGGTATGTCAATTACAGCAAACACATTTCAAAACCTGCCTTGAGTAGAAAAGGCTGCAGCCGATTATCACCTTATTTAGCCTACGGAAACATCAGTATGCGAATGATATACCAATACACCAATCAGCATTATGAAACCTCCAAAAACAAAAGGGCGATTCTCAATTTCGTGTCACGTTTGCATTGGCATTGCCATTTTATGCAAAAATTTGAAGATGAATGTCGGATGGAATTTGAAAATGTAAATCGGGCATACGATTCATTAGTCAAACCCAAAAACGAAACCTACATTAAAGCTTGGCAGGAAGGCAAAACGGGCGTTCCTATTGTTGATGCCTGTATGCGATGCTTAGTCGCAACTGGGTATATCAATTTTAGAATGCGAGCGATGGTGGTTTCTTTTTTTACCTTCAATTTATGGCAAGATTGGCGCGAATTGCATTTTTTAGCCCGACAATTTCTAGATTACGAACCTGGCATTCATTATCCACAAATTCAGATGCAATCAGGAACAACAGGCATCAATACGATTCGGATTTACAATCCAATTAAAAACTCGGAAGAACACGATTCAGAAGGCGTTTTCATCAAACAATGGGTTCCAGAATTAACTGAAGTTCCTATTCATTTACTTCACGAACCATGGAAAATGAACGAAATGGAACAACAGTTTTATAATTGCAAAATTGGAGCAGATTATCCTAGTCCGATAGTAAATATTGAAGAAACCCGAAAATTCGCTAGTGATATTGTGTGGGGTTTTCGCAAAAAAGACGAAGTTAAAACCGAAGGGGCTCGGATATTAAAAAAACACGTGAGCAATCCAAATCGAAAAACAAAAAAGAAAACACAATAATGGCAATTTTCTTAAAAGCAAATTGGGAAAACATCATAATGGCAAACTATGAAATTGACCCAACTATTTTAAAACCTTATTTGCCAAAAGGGGTCGAATTCGATTTACACAACGGAAAATGTTATATCAGTTTGGTGGGATTTATGTTTAAGGATACGAAATTATTTAACATTCCTATTCCGTTTTTTGGAAATTTTGAAGAAATTAATTTACGGTTTTACGTGAAAAGGAAAGAGGGGGATTTTATAAAACGTGGTGTAGTTTTTATCAACGAAACCATTCCCTATCCCATTGTGGCTTGGGTTGCCAATAAATTATACAACGAACATTACACCGTTGTGCCAACAAAGCACGAGATCATTATTGAAAAAACTTCGAGAAAAGTGATATTCGAATGGTTGGTTAATAAAAAATGGAATTCTATTATCGTAACAACATCTAATACATCTGAAAAGATGAAAGCAAATTCACTTGAAAGTTTTATCTACGAGCATTATTATGGTTATACCAAAATTGCCCCTAATAAAACCGAGGAGTACAAATTACAACATCCAAGCTGGAAAGTAAATCAAGTTATGGATTACACAATAGAATGTGATTTTGAGGCAATGTACGGGAAATCATTTTCGGTTTTGAACCATACAAAACCCGAAGCCGTTTTCATTGCCGAAGGATCAGCAGTGGGAATTGAATGGAAAAGAACAAAAATAAATCTATTATGAAAGGGGTTAAAAAACAAAACCTACCCAATAAAGTTTGTGTGGTTTGCCAAAAACCTTTCGCTTGGCGCAAAAAATGGGAAAAAGTATGGGACGAGGTAAAATATTGCAGTGATAAATGTAGAAGTAGAAAATAATATATTTAAACCATTAAGTACATTAAGAAAATTAAGATTTACAGTGTTCTTAATTTTCTTAATGGTTTGAAAAAATAAACAAATGAGAAAAACTCTAAGATTAATTCTCGGTGATCAATTGAATAGCAATCATTCTTGGTTTCAAACTAACGACGTTTCCATTACTTATGTTATGATGGAAATTCGTACCGAAACTGATTATGCCACACATCATATCCAAAAAATTGCGGGTTTCTTTGCGGCTATGCGAATTTTCGCAAAGGAATTAAAATTCAAAAATCATAACATCATTTATTTTCATTTAAATGATGCAACCAATTTGCAATCCTTTGATACGAATATTCAGTATTTAATCGAAAAACAACAATTTACCCATTTTGAATACCAATTACCCGACGAATATCGATTGGACGAATTACTGAAAAACTTTTGCCAATCACTTGCTATTTCAACTTCCGTTGTCGATTCGGAACATTTTATGAGTTCCCGAAATGAATTAGGCGATTTCTTTCAAGGTAAAAAAACATTCTTGATGGAAAGCTTTTACCACATGATGCGAAAAAAGCACAATGTATTAATGCAAGGTGACAAGCCCTTGACAGGGAAATGGAATTATGACGGAGAAAACCGCAAAAAATTACCCAAAGACCACAAGCCCACTCCTCCCCTAGTTTTCAATAATGATGTTTCGGAAATTGTTTCAGAAATCCATAAAACCAACATTAAAACCATTGGAAACATTGACGCCGAAAATTTTGTTTGGCCAACAACTAGAACCCAATCTTTAGCACTGTTAGATTTTTTCACCACCGAATGCCTTTCCTTATTTGGTTCCTACCAAGATGCTATGACACCCAACGAATGGTCTTTGTATCACGCACGAATTTCTTTTTCGATGAATACAAAAATGATTTCGCCAGCCGAAGTTATCAATCGGGCTATTTTAGAATGGGAAAATCGTCCTGACGAAATTGAATACAATCAGCTAGAAGGTTTTGTTCGCCAAATCATTGGGTGGCGCGAATACATGCGTGGTATTTATTGGAACAAAATGCCCGATTATGCCACAATGAATTATTTCAACCATGAAAATAAATTACCCGATTGGTTTTGGACCGGAAAAACCAAAATGAATTGCCTGAAAGATGCCATTGATCAATCCCTAAATTTTTCTTATGCACATCATATTCAACGGCTAATGATAACAGGGAATTTTGCACTACTGGCAGGAGTTCATCCTGACGAAGTCGACTCTTGGTATTTAGGAATATATATTGACGCCATCGAATGGGTCGAAATTACCAATACACGCGGAATGAGCCAGTTTGCTGATGGCGGAATTGTGGGAACAAAACCCTATGTGAGTTCTGCAGCCTATATCGACAAAATGAGTCATTATTGTAGTTCGTGTTATTATAAAAAAGCAATAAAAACAGGAGATAAAGCGTGTCCTTTTAATAGTTTGTATTGGAATTTTTACGACAAAAATGAAGATAAATTAGGCAAGAATCCTAGAATTGGGATGATGTATAATGTGTGGCGAAAAATGAAACCCGATGACAAAGTAGCTTTATTGCAGCAAGCTGATTATTACTTAAAAAACATCAACGAATTATGATTAAGACCGCATTAGTTTGGTTTAAAACTGATTTACGATTGTCCGACAATGAGACACTTATTAAAGCCATTGCGCAAAGTCAAGAAATAATTCCGGTGTATTGTTTTGACGATTCAAATTTCGAAACCACTCCTTACGGATTCAAAAAAACAGGTGCTTTTAGAGCCCAATTTTTATTGGAATCTTTAATCGATTTGGATAAAAATTTACGGGAATTAGGTTCGGGATTATTAATTGTAAAAGGGAACCCAGAAATTGAAATTCCGAAAATAGCCAAACAATACAAAGCGCAAAAAGTATTTGCCAAAAGAGAAGTCGCTTACGAAGAAAAGCAAACGGAGAAATCAGTACAAAAAGCGCTTTTTAAACAATATTGCGAAATGGAAACTTTCAGCACCAGCACTTTGTATTGCGCGGAGGATTTACCATTTTCAATAAAAGACATTCCGGATGTTTTTACCGTATTCCGAAAAAAGACAGAACAAGAAGCCAATATAAAAGATGCTTTGCCAAGTCCGACAGCGATAGATTCTCCAGAAATTCCAAAAATAATTTTACCTTCCTTAGAAGAATTAAATGTAACATTTAAAAAAATAGATTCACGTGCTGTGCTACAATTTAAAGGTGGTGAAACCGAATCAATAAAAAGGTTGGAACATTATTTTTTTGAAACAAAGAGCTTGTCTATTTATAAAGAAACCCGAAATGGAATGGTTGGCGCTAATTATTCATCCAAATTTTCAGCCTGGTTGGCCATGGGTTGTATTTCGCCACGATTTATTTACCAAGAGATTAAAAAATATGAAAAAGAATTTGGCGCAAACGACTCTACTTATTGGTTGGTTTTCGAATTGTTATGGCGCGATTTTTTTCGATTTATGTTCAAAAAATACCAAACTAAATTTTTCCTATATTCAGGAATCAAAACCGACAAAGTCAACTCAAAATCATTGAATGAAAAATTACTTTCACAATGGATAAATGGCACAACCAACTCTGATTTTATCAATGCCAATATGATCGAATTAAAGAAAACGGGGTTTATGAGCAATAGAGGCAGACAAAATGTAGCCAGTTATTTTTGCAATGAATTGAATATGGATTGGCGTTTTGGTGCCGCCTATTTTGAGGAACAATTGATTGATTATGACGTGTGCAGCAATTGGGGTAATTGGGCTTATTTGGCTGGCGTTGGCAACGATCCCCGTGGACATCGCTATTTTAACATCGAAAAACAAGCCAATGATTATGATAAAAAATGTAGTTTCAGAAACTTGTGGCTAAAGGCTAAATAAGAATACCTACCAAAAAATCAATTTTTTTGAAAAACCTTAAAAATAATATGAAACAGGATGTGATTATAATTGGTGCTGGATTATCAGGATTATCAGCGGCTATATATTTACAACGCCAAGGTAGAAATGTGCTTGTTTTAGAGGCGAGTGACCGAGCTGGAGGAAGAGTAAAAACTGATATAATTGATGGTTTTCTTTTAGATAGAGGTTTCCAAGTTTTTTTAACGGCTTATCCAGAAGCTAAATCTTTGCTGAATTATAAAGATTTACAGCTTAAAAAAATGTTGCCAGGTGCAACCGTACTTTATGATGGTGGCATATTCGAAATTGCAGATCCTTTGAGAAGACCAACAGCATTGCTTAACACCTTATTTGCACCAGTTGGAGCATTAAGGGATAAAATAAATACGCTTTGGCTCAAAAATAAATTGCAAAAAATGTCTGTTGATGAAATTTTTGCACAACCCGAACAAAGTACTCACAAACAATTGTTAGATTATGGTTTTAGTCAAAAAATGATTCAACGTTTTTATGCGCCTTTTTTATCTGGCATATTCCTAGAAAACCATTTAACAACTTCAAACCGAATGTTCGATTTTGTGATGAAAATGTTTTCAGATGGGGATGTAGCCATTCCAGCACTTGGGATGGAAGAAATACCAAAACAATTAGTAAGTATGCTACCAAAATCAAGCATTTTATACCACAAAAAAGTTTTAGGAATATCCGGTAATGAAATAACTCTTGAAGACGGAACAACTTTTGAAGCCAATCAAATTCTTATGGCCACAAATGCAAATGAACTTACCAAGCAATTTTTGCCAAGCCAAAAAACTACTTCACAACAGGTAACCAATGTGTATTTTGAAGCACCCGTTGCCCCAACTAACAAAGCTGTTGTAGTATTGAATGCTTCTTCAAATAAAAAATGGGTAAATAATTTAACTGTTTTATCAAATGTTTCTAAAACCTATGCACCAATAGCAAAAGTGTTAGTATCCGTTTCTTATAACGGATTGGCAGATATTGAAGACTACGAATTGGCCGAGAATATGAAAAAAGAATTGGAACAATGGTATGGAGAACAAGTAAAACATTGGAAAATGATTAAAACCTATCGGATAGATTATGCTCTACCTGTTCAGGATAGCGTGAGAAATAATATACACACTTCTGAAATAAAAATAAGCGATACCTTATTTATTTGTGGAGATCATTTATTAAACGGATCTATCAACGCTGCATTAAAAACAGGTAGATTAGCTGCCGAAGCGATGAAATTATAATAGGCCTTTTTTGATTGTTTGTAACTTTTTAAAATGTATAATTTTTAGAACTTATATTTCAATGAAAAACTAAACATGAATGAAAGAAAAAATATACTTTTTTATTGCCAATTTATATTCAAAATAGAAGGTAAAATAATTTCATATTTCATAATTTATAATCAAAAAATAAAATCTATCTTTGCGCACGAATTAGGAAAGTCTTGATTCATACATAATAATTATTTAAATAATATTGGAATGTATTTAACGAAAGAAGTTAAAGAAGAAATCTTCGCTAAACACGGAGAAAAAACAAACACTGGAAAATCAGAAGCACAAATCGCTTTGTTCACTTTCAGAATTAGCCACCTAACAGAGCACTTGAAAAAAAATCGCCACGATTATAACACCGAGCGTTCCTTAGTATTGCTAGTAGGTAAAAGAAGATCTTTGTTGGATTACTTGAAGAAAACAGAAATCAACAGGTACCGTGAGATTATCAAAGTATTGAATATCAGAAAATAATCAATAGTAAAGAGGTGCGAAAGTGCCTCTTTTTGTTTTTATACGCATTAAAAAAAGTTTGGTTTTTCATTGGGTTTTAGGCATTAACTACGCAACAACAACACAACTAACACCCATGTTCAACTTAAAAGAATTAAAATTATGATTCCACAATTATTTGTAGAAAAAATCGATTTAGGTGATGGAAGAAGCATCACAATCGAGACAGGACGTTTAGCCAAACAAGCTGACGGTTCCGTAGTAGTAAGAATTGGTAAAACTGTCATCTTAGGAACAGTGGTATCCTCAAGAAAAGCAAGTCCAGGTATCGATTTCCTACCGCTTACGGTAGATTATCGCGAAAAATTCGCCGCCGCAGGTCGTTTTCCTGGCGGATTTTTCAAAAGAGAAGCACGTCCAAGTGACAGCGAAGTATTGACAATGAGATTGGTTGACCGTGTTTTGCGTCCGCTTTTCCCGAGTGATTACCACGCTGAAGTGCAAGTGATGATTCAGTTAATGTCGCACGACGACGAAATAATGCCAGATGCATTAGCAGGATTAGCCGCTTCAGCAGCTTTAGCCTTGTCTGACATTCCTTTTGAAACATTGATTTCTGAAGCTAGAGTGGGAAGAATTGACGGTAAATTTATCATCAATCCATCCCGTGCGCAATTAGAATTGTCAGATATCGACATGATGATTGGAGCTTCAACAGATTCTATCGCAATGGTAGAAGGAGAAATGAAAGAAATTTCAGAAGCTGAAATGGTTGAAGCCATTAAATTTGCTCACGAACACATTAAAGTACAAATCGCAGCGCAAGAAAGATTAGCAAATGCATTTGGAAAAAAAGAAGTTCGTACTTATGAAACTGAAAAAAAAGACGATGTAATTTACGCAAAAGTAAAAGCAGCGGCTTACGACAAAATTTATGCTATAGCTAGTAAAGGTTCGGCAAAACACGAACGTTCTGCGGCTTTTGACGCTGTTAAAGAAGAAGTAAAAGCCTTATTTACAGAAGAAGAATTAGCTGAAAACGGCGATTTAATTGGAAAATATTTCTATAAAACCAATAAAGAAGCGGTTCGTAATGTAACCCTAGATTTAGGAACTCGTTTGGATGGAAGAAAAACTACCGAAATCAGACCAATTTGGTGTGAAGTGGATTACTTACCCTCCGTGCACGGTTCAGCATTGTTTACCCGTGGAGAAACACAAGCTTTGGCAACGGCCACTTTAGGAACTTCCAGAGAAGCCAACCAAATTGATTCCCCATCAGAACAAGGAGAAGAAAAATTCTACTTGCACTATAATTTTCCACCATTTTCTACAGGAGAAGCTCGTCCGCTAAGAGGAACTTCAAGAAGAGAAGTGGGTCACGGAAACTTGGCGCAAAGAGCGTTAAAAAATATGATTCCTACTGATTGTCCTTACACCATTCGTGTGGTTTCTGAAGTATTGGAATCTAATGGCTCCTCTTCAATGGCTACAGTATGTGCAGGAACATTGTCCTTAATGGATGCCGGAATTCAAATGATTCGTCCTGTTTCAGGAATTGCCATGGGATTAATTACTGACGGGGATCGTTTCGCAGTATTGTCTGACATCTTGGGTGATGAAGATCACTTGGGAGACATGGACTTTAAAGTGACTGGGACTACTGAAGGAATTACAGCTTGTCAAATGGACATTAAAATCGACGGATTGAAATATGAAATCATGGAACAAGCTTTGGCGCAAGCCAGAGAGGGTCGTTTGCATATTCTTAAAATTCTAGTCGATACTTTACCCGCTCCAAAAGCGGATGTTAAAACCTATGCTCCAAAAATTATCACTAGAACTATTCCTGGTCAATTTATTGGTGCGTTGATTGGGCCTGGTGGAAAAGTAATTCAAGAATTACAAAAAGCTACTGGAACTACTATCGTGATCAATGAAGTGAACGAAGAAGGAGTTATCGAGATTCTGGGTACAGATCCTGCTGGAATTGAAGCAGTATTGGCTAAAATACAGTCTATTACTTTCAAACCACAAATGGGCGAAGCTTATGAAGTGAAAGTAATCAAAATGCTTGATTTTGGCGCAGTGGTTGAATACCTTGATGCTCCAGGAAATGAAGTGTTACTTCACGTTTCGGAATTAGCTTGGGAAAGAACAGAAAACGTTACCGACGTAGTAAATATGGGGGATGTTTTTATGATTAAGTACTTAGGTTTGGATCCAAAAACTCGTAAAGAGAAAGTCTCAAGAAAAGCCTTGATAGCAAGACCTCCAAGAGAATAGAAAAAAGAGTACTTGATTTTCTAGTTTATATAAACCCCAATTTAATAATTTAAGTTGGGGTTTCTAGCTTTGAGAAAGCAAATAAATTTAATTTTTTGTTGGTAGTTAGCCATTTATTTATAGTTTTTTTTAACTATTGTGGAACTATTGTTATTTTAAAAAAAAATTAATTTTGCAGTATATTTTAATTCATAAAAATGATAAAAACCGTTGGTATAATTGGATCTGGAATTGGAGGTCTTGCACTATCCATTCGATTGGCCAATCAAGGGTTTAAGGTAACAATTTTTGAGAAAAATAGTTATCCAGGAGGTAAATTGAGTGAGCTAAATGTAAATGGATTCCGATTTGATAAAGGGCCATCATTATTTACAATGCCTTCACTAATTGATGAACTGACTACTATACAAGGGAGTTCCCAGCCCTTTGAATATCAGAAATTAGAGGTCATAACTAACTATTTTTATGCCGATGGAACCCAATTAAAAGCATCGGCAAATTTGGATGATTTTGCAGAGGAAGTACATTTAAAATTAAATGAAAAAAAAGAAACTGTTTTAAAACACATCAAGCGCAACGCTTTTTATTTTAAAACCACTGAAGATTTATTTTTGAAACAATCGCTTCATCAACTGAAAAATTTTATTAATTTTAAGACTTTAAAAGGTATATTGTTTTCCCCTTTCTTAGGATTATTCAGTACAATGAACGAAAAAAATTCGCGAACATTTTCCAATCCAAAAACAGTACAACTGTTCAATCGATTTGCAACTTACAACGGTTCAAATCCATACAAAGCACCTGCCTTAATCAATATGATTTCGCATTTAGAATTCAATCTTGGGGCTTATTTGCCAAAAAAAGGCATGCATCAAATAACCACACATTTGGTCAAACTCGCTCAAGAAGCGAATGTAACTATTAATTACAATGCAACTGTTGAAGCCCTGGAGGTTGGGTCTAATAACCGTATTTCTTCTATTAAAAGTAATGGAGTCAATTATCCCTTTGCTATTGTGGCTAGCGATGTAGATATCCATGTACTTTACAAAAATTTATTACCAAAATCTTTTACCCCTAAAAAGCTAATTCAACAAGAAAAATCGAGTAGTGCCTATGTTTTTTATTGGGGAATAAACAAAGAATTTGCAGCGTTGGGATTGCATAATATTTTATTTAGTGATGATTATAAAAAGGAATTTGACTATTTGTTTTCAAAACAATTTCCAACTGATGATCCTACCATTTACATCAATATTACTTCAAAATATTGCAAAGATGATGCGCCAGAGGGTTGTGAAAACTGGTTTGTAATGGTGAATGTACCGCACAATAAAAGCGATAGTATAGATTATGTAGCAGCAATTCGAAAAAATGTTATTGAAAAAATCAATAGTATATTAAAAACAGACATCGAAAAACACATCATTTCAGAAAGTACGTTAACCCCACTTGATATAGAGAACCAAACATCTTCTTTCGGCGGATCATTGTATGGCAATTCTAGCAACAATAAATTTGCGGCATTTTTACGACATGCTAATTTTTCGTCAAGTATTAAGAATTTGTTTCTTGTAGGAGGAAGTGTGCATCCTGGAGGAGGTATTCCACTTTGCCTTTTTAGTGCAAAAATAGCCAGTCAACTTATAGTAGAACAAGAAATGCTATGAAAGAAACGTACAAATCATATTTTTTATATTTCCTGATTCTAGTATATGTATCTGGCTCAATTGGTTTTGTAGTCAATCCCTCTTTTTTTAGTCCTTTTACCCCTTATACATTATTACTTACCTGTTTTGTTTTTTTAATTCATAGTCCACTAGCCGATAAAAAATTTCTCGTTGCCTTTTTTTCTATTGCGTTTTTGGGTTTTATCATTGAAGTAATTGGCGTAAAAACTGGACTCATTTTTGGAAAATATTCGTACGGAAACGGATTAGGTTATAAATTACTTAATGTACCTCTGGTCATTTCGATCAATTGGGCAATGCTCATTTGTGCTGGAATCATAGTCATAAGTCGTATCTTTGCAAACAAAATTACTGTTTTGATTGTGGCTGCTTTACTCGTAACCCTTATCGATTTAGTTATTGAGCAAGTGGCACCAAAACTTGATTTTTGGGAGTTTGAAGGTGGATTACCCGGTTTAAATAATTATCTGAGTTGGATTGGTGTTGCTTTTTTTACATCTTACTTTTTTTATCCTACAATAATAAAAGGCAATCGTAATGTATCCTTAATAATATTGATGTTACAAATTATATTCTTCACCTTTTTATTTATATTTATTTAATATGGAAATAATAATTAATACCAGTATCGTTTTAGTCACTTTTATACTAACCGAATTTTCTGCTTGGGCTAATCACAAATACATTATGCATGGTGTCATGTGGTATTTTCATGCAGACCATCACAAGAAAGACCATAAAAGTTGGTTTGAACGAAATGATTTATTTTTTATTATTTATGCCGTGCCAAGTTGGTTGCTCATTATGTATGGAATGATGAACCAGTATGCTTGGTACACATGGGTGGGTTTTGGTATTTTGTCCTATGGCTTAGCTTATTTTTTTGTACATGACCTGATAATTCACCAACGTTTTAAAGTATTTACCAAAACAAAAAACGTCTATATTTTAGCGTTGCGCCGTGCGCACAAAATGCATCATAAAAACACTGGAAAAGAAGGTGGCGAAAGTTTTGGAATGTTAATTATTAAGAAAAAATACATTCAAGATGCCGCAAAAAAATCTAAAATCCTGTACGCAAATTAAGCATTTATTTAGATTAATATCCTTTTAAAGTTTTCCTTTACCAAAAGTGTTGACACCTCCTATTTCCATTTTAAAGCTATTTCCGTTGAGAATTCAAATATGGGAGATTGAAAAGAAATAATCTCATTTACAATCACAAACCCATTTGAAATATAATTCATACTCATGAGCCAAATAACTACATGTACATTCTTTAAATTGGAATCTTTTTCCAACAAACTTTGGGCATTGTCCCAGATGCAATTAGGACACGCTCATTTCAAAAACATTGAAGGACTTGTGTTTTACAAGCTATTAGGTTCAGGTGCTGAAAATGGTTTTAGTTCGAAACCAAACTTTGGTACGTATGCATTACTATGTATCTGGGATTCAGAAATGCATGCTACTAATTTTTTTGAAAAAAATTCATTTTATAACAATTATAAATCCAAAAGCGCCGAATCATTTACCGTTTTTGCGCAAGCAGCAGAAGCTCACGGAAAATGGGACGGAAAGCAACCTTTTATTTCTGATGCCACATTGACTTTAGATATGCCAGTTATGGTTTTAACACGAGCAAGTATTCGACTTTCAAAATTGATTTCTTTTTGGAGAAAAGTCGGTCAAGTGAGTAAAAGTTTAGAAGGTTATGATGGATTAGCTTTATCCATTGGTGTTGGCGAATGGCCTTTAATCCAACAAGCTACTTTAAGCATTTGGAAAACACAATCCGAAATGATTGATTATGCTTACAAAAATGAAAAGCATAAAGAGGTGGTTCGCCTTACCAGAAAACTCAAATGGTATAAAGAAGAACTATTTGCAAGATTTATTCCTTATAAATTTTTAGGCCAATGGAATGGGAAAAATGTTGCCAATTTTCTAGAACTCTAATCTTATTTTGTCTCCTCTTATGAGTATTGAAAGCATTGGTTTTTCAACCATCGCTGTTTTGGCCAACTTTTTTATTATCTAAATACTGTTATTTGAAAAAAAATTACAACTATTTTCTATTTTTTGTAACTTTCTTATAACCCCTCACGTATAATCATTCGTACACTTAAAAAATTGAGGAGACACCACTATGAGACAACTAAAAATTACCAAGCAGGTTACCAATCGTGAAACTGCATCATTAGACAAGTATTTACAGGAAATTGGAAAGGTGGATTTGATTACCGCCGACGAAGAGGTAGAATTGGCTCAAAAGATAAAAGCCGGTGACCAAGCTGCTCTAGAAAAATTGACGAAAGCCAATTTACGTTTCGTGGTTTCGGTGGCCAAACAATACCAAAATCAAGGGTTGACACTTCCCGATTTGATTAACGAAGGGAATTTAGGATTGATAAAAGCAGCACAACGTTTTGATGAAACCCGTGGTTTCAAATTCATTTCGTATGCCGTATGGTGGATTCGTCAATCGATTTTACAAGCTTTGGCTGAACAATCGCGTATCGTTCGTTTGCCTTTGAATAAAATTGGTTCTATCAACAAAATCAACAAAATGTATGCCTTGCTAGAGCAATCTAACGAAAGACCGCCAACGGCTGAGGAAATTGCCAAGGAATTGGACATGACCGTAAATGACGTAAGAGAGTCTATGAAAAACTCTGGGCGTCACCTATCTATGGATGCACCACTTGTTGAAGGAGAAGATTCCAATCTTTACGATGTATTGCGTTCTGGCGAGTCGCCAAATCCAGACAGAGTTTTGATCCAAGAATCATTGCGTACCGAGATCGAGCGTTCATTAGAAACATTGACTCCAAGAGAGGCTGATGTCGTTCGTTTGTATTTTGGTTTGGGCGATCAGCATCCAATGACGTTGGAAGAAATAGGAGAAACTTTTGACCTCACTCGCGAACGTGTGCGCCAGATCAAGGAAAAAGCAATCCGCAGATTGAAACACACCTCAAGAAGCAAAATATTAAAAACCTATTTAGGATAAATTCGTCTTAAAGTCGAATGTCATAATGTCAAAACTCCAGAATCACTTTTGGAGTTTTTTCTTTTGTCATTGCGAGGAACGAAACAATCTCATTATTATTTATTTGGGCGTGACCCAAAAAAGGGTCAGGCTATCCGCTACAATCTTTTTTTACACCTGACAAGTTTAAAAAACATGTCAGGTGTAAAAAAAGGATTTCCACTCCTATCCTTCACGCAAAAAATTGAATTAAAATAGTAACCTTGCTAACTTTGCGAAAAACTTTGCCAACTTTGCGGTTAAAATTCTACTTTTGCACAATCAACACTACTAAAATGAAAAATACACTAATTGCGCCCTCTGTCCTTGCCGCTGACTTCGCTAATTTGCAACGTGACATCGAAATGATAAACAACAGCCAAGCCGATTGGTTTCACATTGACATCATGGACGGCGTTTTTGTACCTAATATCTCTTTTGGAATGCCCGTTTTGGATGCCATTACACGACATGCCAAAAAAACAATCGATGTGCATTTGATGATTGTGGACCCGGACCGATACATTAAAACTTTTGCCGATTTGGGCGCCAATATACTATCCGTTCATTATGAAGCTTGCACGCACCTGCACAGAACGCTTCAGGCCATCAAAGCCGAGGGCATGAAAGCCGGAGTGGCGATTAATCCCCATACCAATATAGACTTGCTAGAAGACGTTATCAACGATATTGATTTGGTGTGTATTATGAGTGTGAATCCAGGTTTTGGCGGACAATCCTTTATCGAAAATACGTATGCTAAGGTGGCTAAATTAAAGGCGTTAATACAACGCAAAGGCGCTTCCACCATTATAGAAATTGACGGCGGGGTAACTAATAAAAACGCAAAACAATTGGTTGAGGCAGGTGCCGATGTTTTAGTGGCTGGGAACTATGTTTTCAAAGCAGAAAACCCAACCCAAACCATTGCCGATTTGAAGCAATTGGCTTCTTTCTAATAGAAATATTGTGAAAAATCCATTTTTTTCTCAAAACCATTCAGTTTATTAAGGTTCGTTAAGAAATTTTAAATCTTAATTTTCTTAACACTCTTAATGGTTTAAAAGATTTAAAAATTTATTTTAAATGTTTTAGCTTTTCACACAAAACCCCGTAGAGCCTTTTATTTTACTTTTTGGTATTCCAATTCCATGAATTTCACGATTTCATCCAGTTGCTCTACCCCTATTCTTTTGGCTTTGATTACTTTGTTCCGGTCTAGAACATAAATTACAGGGGTGGAATACACATCGTATTTTTCGACAACATTATTGTAGTGAACTCCATCATATACATTAATCCAATCCAGTTTATTATCGTTGATGTATTTGACAAATTTATCCCCTTCATTTTGAGTATAAACACAATATACTTTTATATCTTTATTTTCCTTCTGCAACTTATGGTATTCCTCTAAAAGTTTTGGAATTTCGACCTTACAATGGCTGCAATCTACATCCCAAAAAGCCAGGATGAGATAATCTGCCTTCACATCACGCAAGTGGTTAAATAAGCTGTTTATTTTAGAGTTGTTGTTATAGAATAATTTGGTGACCTCTTCACTAGTTTTGGCGGTTTCAAATCCCATTTTGGCTATAATATCCCTATCAGTGGCGTTAATCATCGACAAATCCGGGGCGACAGCGCCTACTAAAAGTGGCCTTACTTTATCGCTTTGCTTTATAATTTGCTTCACAACACCCTCGTCATAAACGGTATTGGCCTTTCCTGTTTTGAAATACTTATCGGCTATGTACACAAAAACTTTATCAAATCCCATTATTTTAGAGGTTTCATAAGTGTAGGTGAAATGAGCCAACAACAGGGTATGGACTAAACTTCCTGGCAAAGTCTTATCCATCATCCTGTCAATCTCAACCGAAACGGAGTCCGGATGAGTAACAACAACCTGGTCAAAATACTTCTTTAACTTGTTGTAGAAAAATGGATTCCGCACCGTGCCATCGTCCTTGAAGTCGACATTGTCCCAATAATGCTTTTTATAGTATTGATACACCATCAAACTATCGGGTCTGCCGTTCGATGCTTTAGGGATTTCCTTAAGTACCTTTTCCATTTTTAAGTTCAATACGTCCCCGATATAAGACCCTTTGTTTTGCTCCAAAAATTGCTCTTCATAATCTTGAATGGCCCTGTCTAAAATTTTCTGTTTGGCGCTGATTTTGGCAATGGAATCATTTTTAGGCAATCCTTTTGATTCTTGCTTTACCGCTTCAAAATCATCATTTTGCCTCCCTATAAACTTGATGTAGTTTAAAAAATTATTCTCCCGATCCGAATTGACGGCCGTTAGGCCTTTAGCAACACTAGTACTCGCATCGCTATTGAGCTCTAGGTTTTGGGTGTTTTCGTCAATGAAGAAATCAAAGTAGATTGATTTTTGTTGGCTTACCAGGGAATAAATGCCTTTGTCAAGTTTTTGTTTTCCCTTAAAAACGATTTTCCCGTTTTTTATATGGGTACAAGTATCCTTGATGAGGGTTTTGTCAAACTGGTAAAAGGTAAGATACGCCAGGGTATCATTACAGTTTTTAATATTAATGGTAATGTCATAACCCGATTTATGGGGCAACGGTTTTGTAGTGACCTGGGCTGAGGCACAAATGGAAAACAAACA